>CAXUIA010000010.1:11383-17618 GCA_964250835.1 uncultured Acetobacteraceae bacterium
CGGCGTGCAGATCACGTTCGCACTGCCCGGCATCCTGCTGGCGACGCTGTTCGTGACGTTTCCGTTCGTGGTGCGCACGGTGATGCCGGTGATGGAAGCGGCAGGACGATCGCAGGAGGAGGCGGCGACCATGCTGGGGGCAGGCTTCAGGGCAATCCTTCTGCGGGTGACGGTGCCTTCGATCGGGTGGGCGCTGGCGTCGGGCGTCCTGCTGTCGGCGGCGCGCGCGCTGGGCGAGTTCGGCGCGGTGTCAGTGGTCTCGGGGCACATCCCCGGATTGACGGAGACCGTTCCGCTGCGGATCGAAACGCTTTACGACGATTATGCGACGGTCGCCGCGTTCTCGCTGGCTGCCCTGCTGGCGAGCGTATCGATGCTGGCGGTGGGTTTGCGCACGTTGCTGCAATGGCGGCACGAACGCCTGTCGGAAGCGTCGGCGTGAACGCCTTGGGCGGACCTCCCGCAGACCTGCTGGCCGGGGTGGCGCTTACGGCGATCGAAGCCTCGTTCCGCGGCGTGCCGGCGGTGCGAGGGATTGCTCTGGCAGTCCGGCGAGGCGAGTTTCTCGCACTCGTCGGACCGTCGGGGTCGGGCAAGACGACGCTGCTCCGGATCATTGCCGGTCTGGAGCCGGGCCACGCGGGCACGGTCGCGATCGGTGGTCGCGATGTGACGCAGGTGCCGGCGCGAGCGCGCAATATCGGCTTCGTGTTCCAGAACTATGCATTGTTCGGACATATGAGTGTCGCCGAAAACGTCGCGTTCGGGCTTCGGGTCCGGCCTTCGTCGACCCGGCCGGGGCGTGCCACGATCACCCGTCGCGTGGCCGAGCTGCTTGACCTGGTGCAGGTGGGAGCACTTGGCGCGCGGCGCCCGGGTCAGCTCTCCGGCGGTCAGCGGCAGCGGGTGGCACTCGCGCGCGCGCTCGCCACCGAGCCCGCACTGCTTTTGCTCGACGAGCCGTTCGGGGCGCTGGACCCTCTGGTCCGAAAGGAGATCAGGGGCTGGCTGCGCGGTCTGCACGACCGGCTCGGCCTGACGAGCATCCTGGTGACGCACGACCAGAGCGAGGCGGTCGAGATCGCGGACCGGATTGCGGTCCTGCGCGACGGCGCGCTCGAACAGGTCGGCACGCCCGACGAGCTGGAGGACCAACCAGCCAACGAGTTCGTGCACCGCTTCATGGGCGAGCGGGTCTGGCTGGAGGGCGTCTGTCGTGACGGGATGGTGTGGCTCGACGCGCTGCCCGCCTCGCCGTGGCGAGCGCCACGCGGCAGCCGCGACGGCCGCGTGGTGATCTCGGCGCGGCCCTGGCAGATCGGCCTCGTTGCTCCTGGTGAAGGTGTGAGCGGGATCATTGTTGCGGCGCAACGGTCGGGTGCTCACACGCGCTACGTTGTGCGGCTGCCGCCCGGCGAGATCGAGGTGCTTGCACCGGGTGGGTGCGGATGGCGTGCGGGTGATCGCGCCGGTGTTGATCTTTCGGGTGCGCATCTGTTTGGACCAGGGTCGCTGCCGCTGGACTGCGTCGTGCGCGGCACCGCTCTCGCGTGACGGGGGCGGCGGCCCCAGACCCGCCTCGTTTCAGGCGACGGCGGTCAGGCTGGGGATGTGGCGCGATGTTTCGACGCAGACGGTGATGGTTTCGCGCAGTGTCGAGACGTAGTGGTCGGCGCCGGTCATCCCTCGCAGTTGAGCGTCGGCGAGGAACGGGTCATCGGCTGGCCAAAGGCCGACCAGGATGGAGGCGTGCGGGACGCGGGCTCTGAGACGGCGCAGGAGATAGCGCAGGTGCGTCTGCTTGCCGGTGATTTCCAGGTAGGAGACGCAGATCATGGCGACGCCCTCGTTGGGCATGGCGTCGATGCCGACGCGCGAGACGGCGTCATGGGACACGACGCGCGCGCCGATACCGTGCTTGCGGATCAGCTGGGCCATCATCAGGGCGGCGGCCTCGTCCAGGTCGCCGCGGCCGGCAACGCAAAGGACCGGACACTCGCCCTGCCATTCGGGTGCGAGCGGTGCGTCATCATCGATGTCGGGGATCGGAGCGGGCTCGACGACGACGCGACGCTCCGGGCGTTCCTGGCCGGCGACGCCCGGGTCGGCGCGTCCGGGTGCGGGATCGGCATCGTCGTGGGTATCAAGCTCCAGGACGAGCTCTGCGACGGCACGGCGGATCACGGTGACGCGGTCCTGTGGGAGGGTTCCGCGCCGCATGTCGCCCGCCGCGAGCTGAAGGGCTTTAAGCGCCACGTCATCGTAGTAGGAGGAGAGCGAGCGCGTGCGGAGCAGTGTCTCGGCCTGCTCGAGGACCTCATCGGCGTCGCCGGCCAGCATCCGCTGGTAGAAGCTTTCGATCGGGGTGAGCGCCGGACGGTCGCCGAGAAGGACGTCGAGGAACTCGAGGCGTTTGACGTGGCGGCCGAGAACAACCAGGCACAACGTGAGCGGGGTGGAAAGGATGAGGCCGATCGGGCCCCAGAGCCAGCTCCAGAAGATGGCGACGATGATGACGGCGGCCGGAGACAGCCCGGTGCTGTGGCCGTAGAGAAGCGGCTCGACGATCTGGCCGAGCACGCCTTCGAGCACGACGAAAAGGGCGAGGGTCCAGACTGCCATCGACCAGCCGGGATCGACGGCGGCGGCGAGTGCGACCGGCAGCAGGGCGGCGATGTAGGAGCCGACATAGGGGACGAAGCGGAGCATCAACCCGATCACGCCCCACAGGACGGGGCTGGGGACACCGATGATGGACAGACCGATGCCGATGGCGAGACCGAAAAAGGCGTTCACGCCGAGTTGGGAGAGGAAATAGCGCGAAAGACGGCGGGCGGCGTCGTCGATCGCGATGGTGGTGCGGTGCAGGTCGCGCGAGCCGAACAGGCGGATCAGACGATCACGAAGATCCTCCTGCTGGACGAGAATAAAGATCGCGACGACAAACACGATGCCGATCGTTTCGATGGGTGCGAGGATCGGGGTCAAGAAGCGGCTGGCGAGTGCGACTGGCGACGGCGCGTCCTCGACGATGGTGACCGGTGTGGGAGCATGGGGGCCGTGTGCGACGTTGCCGCCGGTCGGGGTGACGCCCGCGGACGTGTGGCGATGGCCGAGATGGTTCAGGGCAGTCACAAGGTCGTTGGTGGTGTTGACGGCGGCGGATTGCAGGCCTTCGAGCTTGGCGCCGATGGTGGCCTGATACTCCTGGGCGTTTCCGGCGAGGCTTGCCAGCTGAGTGCCGATGAGCGCGCCGAGCAGCAGGATGACGGCCAGAGCAAGAAAGACGGAGAACAGGACGGCGGGGACTTTGGGAAGGCGCGCGCGTCGGAGCAGGCGAACGAGCGGGGCCAAAACGAAGCTGAGCAGGATCGACAGCGTGATGGGGACGAGGACCTGGCGCCCCAGATAGAGGCCGGCGATTGAAACGACACCGACAGCGAGCCCGAGGAGGTCGCCCGCGCGCGGCGCCTGAGCCGCCGGGATTTCAGACTTCGGAAGTGGAAGAGCGCCGTCTTTGGAAGCCATCGTGTCGCGTCCGCTCACCCATTGGTGATAAAGGCGCTGGTCCGACGTAAGTTTCTCAGGTGGCGGGATCCAGGGGTGAAACCCTTGGCGAGGCTTGGGGCAGAGCCCCAAGGCTTCGGACCAAATCGGTCGGGATCAGTACGGTAGCTCCGCGATCCTTATTCATCTCATACAGCAGGTTCATCTGACGCAATGCCAGCGCGTGCGGATTGTCGCCGTAAATCTTGGCGGCTTCGAGCACCTGGCGGGCGATGTCCTGCTCGGCGGAGGCGAGGGTGACGCGGGCGTCGCGTTCGCGCTCGGCCTGCGCTTGCCGGCTCATCGCGTCCTGCAGGCTGGCCGGGATGTTGACGTCGCGGATCTCGACGGAACGCACCGCGACGCCCCAGCCGGTAATCTTCGCGGCGATGGTTTGACGGAGCTGCTCGTCGGCGGTGCGCCGGTCGGAGAGCAGCTTGCCGAGATCGGAGGCGCCGATCATTTCGCGCAGGCTGGTCTGGCTGACGCTCTCGATGGCGCGGCGGTAGTCGGCGATGGCGAGTGCCGCCTGCTTGGCGTCCTCGACCTGCCAGAAGACGATGGCGTCCACGCCCACCGCCACCGTGTCGCGGGTCAGCGCCTGCTCGGCCACGATCCCGGCGGTCTGGATGCGAAGGTCGATGGTCGCCGCCACGCGGTCGATAAAGGGGATGAGGAGGTAGAGGCCAGGGCCGCGGACGGCGCGAAAGCGGCCGAGGCGGAGAACCACCGCGCGCTGCCACTCGGTGGCGATCCTGACGGTCATCGACGCGAGCACGGCGAGGACGACGAGGAGAAAGATGCCGATCTGCACGGTGGCCATCATCATGACGCTCAAGTGGGCCGGTTTGGAGTGGGGACAATGAAGCTAAAAGTGACCGGTCAGGTGCGCCGTGATAACGGCGAGGCGGTCGGCGATGCCGCGCGCGCGGTCTTGCGGCCGAGCGGCGGCGGCACGGGCGAGATCACGGCGGGCGAGCACGGCCGGCAGGACAGCCGCTCGTTGCGGGCGTGCGAGCCGCAGAGTACGGGCGCGGGCGAGACAATCGAGGCCCCACGCGATGGCGGCTGATTGGTCGTCCTGGTGGAGGAGCGGCTCGGGGAGCGGGCGGCGGCCGAGCGCACGCAGCGTCTGGAGGTGGCGCAGGATCTTGCCGACCGCATAGGCGGCGCCGGCATCGGTGACGAGGTCGAGGGCTTCGGTGCTCGCTCCGAGAAGGATGGCGGTCGCACGGGCGAGATTGCCTGAGCCGGCTCGGATCGCGCTCTGCCAGGCGGCGAGATCATCGAAACCTTCGAGTTCCGCTGTTCGCGCATCGATCATTGCCAGCAGGAGCGCCGGGTCGACGGCGCCTGACTGGATCAGGGCGGAGAGCGGTGCTGCGACCTCGTGGCGTTTGCTGTCGCCCCCCACGGCCTCGCGCCACCATTGGAGGCGGATGTGGCCGCCCATGTCGCCGTGATCGCCGCGGGCGGCGGCGGCGACATCCAGCGCGCGGGCGAGTTCGTGGTTGAAGGCGACCAGGGTAAAGACCGCCTCGCGCCGGTCGGGCGGAGCAAAGAGGGCGACGAAAAAGCGATCGGGGTCATGGTTGCGGGCGATGAGGCCGACGGCGGAGAGGGCGGTTTGTTCCGGGGCGCGCGCCATTACATGGTCAGTGGATGCGTGCGGTTGCCACTTCGGCATCGTCCGTGCGTTCCGGCCAGGCAATCTTGCGATTGGAGAAACCGATCATGGCGTTTGAACTGCCATCCCTTCCCTATCCGCACAACGCGCTCGCCGGGCGCGGCATGTGCCAGGAAACGCTCGAGCTTCACCACGATAAGCACCATCAGGCGTATGTCACGGCGCTGAACGGCTTTATCGAGAAGGACGCCTCGCTGTCGGGCAAGTCACTCGAAGAGATCATCAAGGAGACGAACGGTCGCGCGGATGCAGCGCCGGTGTTCAACAATGCCGGGCAGCACTGGAACCACATTTTGTTCTGGCAAGCGATGTCGCCCACCGGCGGCAGCGTGCCGAGCAAGCTCGAGAGCAAGATCGTGGAGGATTTCGGGTCGGTCGATGCGTTCAAGGAGCAATTCAAGCAGGCGGCGACGACGCAGTTCGGGTCGGGCTGGGCGTGGCTGGTGCTGGGGACCGATGGCAAGCTGAAGGTGACGAAGACGCCGAATGGGTCGAACCCGGTTGCGACCGGCGACGGCAAGGCGCTGCTTGGGATCGATGTGTGGGAGCATTCCTACTACGTTGATTTCCGCAATCGTCGTCCGGATTACGTGCAGAACTGGATGGATAAGATCGCGAACTACGAGTTCGCGGAAGCCGTGCTGGCGGCGGCCTGAGCAGCGGGTCTGGGCCGTCACGCCGGTAGGCGTGCTTGGGCACGATGGTCCAGCGGATCCAGGGGGCAGCGCCCCTGGATCACTTCGCGGTGTCGTTCGCGACTTTCGGCTTCACGACGGAGCTGATGGTGTCGCGGAGAACGACGACGCGGACATTTGGGGCGATGTCGACTTCGACCTCGTCGGTGCCTTCCTTGACGCGGTTGACGGTGGCGAGGATCCCTCCGGCGGTGACGACCCGATCGCCGCGGCGCAAGGCCGCCAGCATCGCCTTGGTCTCCTTCTGCTTCTGCTGCTGCGGCCGGAAGAAGAGAAATTAGAAGACGATGAAGATCAGGACGATGGG
>CAXUIA010000010.1:17628-18672 GCA_964250835.1 uncultured Acetobacteraceae bacterium
CGAGCTGGGCCGCGGCGCCGCCACCGATGGCTTGCGCGTAGGCAGGTGATATCAGCCAATCCATGAGGCGCTCCGGGTTGCTCGTTCGGCGGCGCGGACCATAGGCTGCGGCCCTTGCCCGTCAAGCAGGTCACGGAGAACGCGTTGGACGAGCTGTTGCCGCTGCTAGGCCGGATCGCCGAGGCGCTGGAACGGCTGGCGCCGGCAGCGCCGACGCCGGCGGCGATCGAGGCGGCCGACGCCTTCGTGTGGGACGGAGTGCGGCGCGTGCTGACGCCGGTGCCGGTGGTCAGCGGGGTTGATTTGGGGCTGCTGCGCGGGATCGATCGTCAGCTTGATCTGGTGATGGGCAACACGCTCAGGTTCGCGCGCGGCGGGCCCGCAAACAACGTGCTGTTGTGGGGCGCGCGCGGCATGGGGAAGTCATCGCTGGTCAAGGCGGCGCACAGGGCTGCGAACGCGTCGCGCGCAGGATCGCTGGCCCTGGTGGAGATCGGACGGGACGAGCTGCCGTCGCTGCCGTCTTTGCTGGGGGTGCTGCGTGCGTCGGCGGCACGCCGGGTGATCGTGTTCTGCGATGATCTGTCGTTTGATGGCGGTTCGACGGATCGGGCCGACTACAAGGCGCTCAAGTCGGTGCTGGACGGCGGGATCGAGGGCCGGCCGGCTCATGTGCTGCTGTATGCGACGAGCAACCGGCGGCATCTGCTGTCTCGCGAGATGATCGAAAACGAGAGCGGGACGGCGATCCATCCTGGAGAGTCGGTGGAGGAGAAAGTCTCGCTGTCGGACCGGTTCGGGCTGTCGATCGGGTTTTACCAGTGCGATCAGGCGACCTACCTCGCCATGGTGGAGGGGTATGTGACGGCGCGCGGGCTGGACGTCGGGCGTAAGGCGCTGCACGCGCAGGCGCTGGAATGGGCGATGACGCGCGGATCCCGGTCGGGGCGGGTGGCGTCGCAATTTATCGACGATTTGGCTGGCCGGATGGGCGGCGTGGCTTGATAGACGAGAGCAGTCTGCTACGGTCCGACCGTTAGGAAG
>CAXUIA010000010.1:18682-23914 GCA_964250835.1 uncultured Acetobacteraceae bacterium
GACGTTCATTGACGCTGCTCAGGCTTCATGGTGTCGGCAAGTCGTTCGGGGCGATCCACGCGCTGACCGACGTCAGCCTGACGATCGGCCCAGGTGAGATCGTCGGGCTGATGGGTGACAACGGGGCCGGCAAGTCGACGCTGGTCAAGGTAATTGCGGGAAACTTCCCGCCGACCACGGGCGACATCGTGTTCGACGATAAGCCGGTTCGGTTTACGCGGCCGGTGGACGCGCGGGCGGCGGGGATCGAAGTGGTCTACCAGGACCTGGCGCTGGCGGACAATCTGAGCGCTGCTGCCAATGTTTTCCTGGGGCGAGAGGTCAAGCGGGGTGTGTGGCCGGTCCGGCTGCTGGATCATGCGGCGATGGCCAAACGGGCGGGCGAGCTGTTCCGGGAGCTCAAGAGCGAGACGCGGGCGGGCGACGTGGTGCGGCAGATGTCGGGCGGACAGCGCCAGGCGGTGGCAATCGCGCGCACGCGTCTCGCGGACGCCAAGCTGATCATCATGGACGAGCCGACGGCCGCGATCTCTGTGCGTCAGATTACGGAAGTGCTGGCGTTGATTGGACGGCTGCGCGAGGCGGGGATCGCGGTGATCCTGATCTCGCATCGCATGCCGGACGTGTTCGATGTGTGCGACCGGGTGGTGGTGATGCGCCGTGGACGAAAGGTGGCCGACAAGGCGATCACGTCCTCCTCACCGCATGAGGTGACGAGCCTGATCACCGGAGCATTGGAGGCGGCGTGAGCCAGGCGAAGCACGTCAGCGAGTTTGCCAATGTCGGGCGAGACGCCTGGCACCGGCGGGGGTTTTTCGCGAGCCAAACCGCATACGTGAGCGCGGCACTGCTGGTGCTGGTGCTCGGGATCACGTCGGTCGCACCCGAGTTTCTGACGATCGGCAACCTGACGAACGTTTTCACCAATTTTTCCTACGTGGCGATCGTGTCGCTTGGATCGACGCTGGTGATCCTCACGGCGGGGATCGATCTGTCGGTCGGCTCGACGATGGCTTTGGTGGCGATCATGACAGCGTTGCTGTTCCATCTGCTTGGCGGAACGGCGCTGGCGCATGTGCCGGGACTGGTGATGATCGGCGCGTGCGCGGGCGGTATGGTGTGTGCCGGGGTGATCGGCGGGATCAACGGGTTCCTGATCGCGCGTGTCGGACTGACGCCGTTCGTGACGACACTCGGCATGCTCTCGGTCGCGCGCGGGCTTTGCTACGCCATCACGCGCGGTCAGGGCGTGGCGATCGACGGACCGGATTCGGAGCTGTTCTTTCGGATTACCGATGGAACCATCGCGGGCGTGCCGATGCCGCTGATCTACTTGCTGCTGCTGGCGGCGTGGATGGGCTTGTTTCTCCATCATACGGCGACGGGACGGCACGTGTTCGCACTCGGCGGCAACGAGCGGGCGGCGGCGTTGACGGGCGTGCCGGTGACGAAGATCAAGGCCGGGTTGTACGTGGTGTCGGCGATGTCGGCGGGGTTTGCGGGCATTCTCATGGCGGGCTGGCTCGGGTCGGTGCCCGCCAACCTTGCGACCGGTTATGAGCTGAGAATTATTGCCGCGGCGGTGATCGGCGGGGCCAACCTCAATGGCGGGATCGGCGGTCCGGTCGGCGCGATCGTGGGTGCGGCCCTGATCGAGGTGATACGCAACGGGCTTGTGCTGGCCAAGGTCGATACGTATTGGCAAGACACGTTCGTGGGCGTGATCATTATCGCAGCCGTGTTCGTCGACCGGTTGCGGTCGCGCCGCGCGGGGTAGGAACGTTCAATTCGGGAGGAACAAGAAAATGAAGAAGATGCTTCTCGCCTGCGTGGCAATGGCGGGATTGCTGGGGCAAGCGACGCTCCCGGCGAAAGCGGCCGATCTGCGGTTCGCAATCGTGCCGAAATCCATGAATAATCCCTATTTCGACCTGTCGCGTGACGGCTGCCAGGCAGAGGCGGCAAAGATCGGGGTGCAGTGCATCTATCAGGGACCGGTCGAGCAGGAGCCGGCAACCCAGGTGCAGATCATTCAAGACATGATCTCGCGGCACGTTGATGGTCTTGCGATTTCGGTTGCGGACGCGGCCTCGGTCGCGCGCGTCATCCGGCAGGCACGCGCCGCGGGTATCCCGGTGATCACGTTCGACGCGGACGCGCCAAACAGCAAGCGGCAGGCCTATGTGGGGACCAACAACAGCGATCTCGGCAAGCAGCTGGGCGAGGCGCTCATCAAGGCACATCCGACACCCGGTAGTTACGCACTGGTGTCGGGTGGACCGGCCGCGGTGAACCTCAACGAGCGGGTGCACGGCGTGGAAAGCGTGCTTAACGCGGCGGGCTGGAAAGAGGTCGGCGGGTCGCCGACGTTCTGCAACGACGACGCCGCACTCGCGGTCCAGCAAATGACGGACCTGGTGACGGCCAACCCGGACCTCGCGGCGATCGTGCCGGTCGGCGGCTGGCCCCTGTTCACCGGCGAGGCCTACAAGCGCTTCGTCGCACGGGTGAAGCCTGCGATGAAGTCCGGGAAGTTCGCGGTTGTGTCGGCCGACGCGCTGCCGGTTGAGCTCGACATCCTGCGCGATGGCGGGGTCAGCACGCTGGTGGGTCAGCGTCCCAGGGAGATGGGGGCGGACGCGATGGATGAGCTGATGGCGCTGCATCAGCACAAGCCGGTGCAGACGATCACCTATGTGGGGCTCGATACGGTAACGCCCGCTAACGTGGCGACGTTCGGAAAGTAGACGATCGAGGCGCCGCGGACGCGGCGCCTCTGCAGCAGCGGCGCCGATGGGTTTTGTCGCCGGTCGTGTTATCGCCCGCTGCAGCACGAAACCTTCGACCGATTACGGGCGTCCTCATGGACGGTCATGTCGGAGGTCACATGTCGGGATCAGCGCCGGCGGACACAGTCGTCATTCCTCTGCACGAGGAGGAACTTACCGTCGGACGACGGACCGTTGCGGGTGAAACGGTGACCGTCCGCACTGTGACGACGCTGAATGACACGGTTGTTGACGAACTTCTCGCCAACGAGCGCGTCGAGATTGAACGAGTTTCGATCCGTCAGGTGATCGAGACCGCGCCGCCAATCCGTGAAGAAGGCGACACGATCATTATACCGGTCCTCGAAGAGGTGCTGGTCACGGAGAGGCGGCTGTTCCTCAAGGAGGAGGTTCACATACGCCGGGTTCGTTCGACATCGCGCCACCACGAGATCGTGACCTTACGCGAGCAGAATGCCGTGGTCACGCGAACGGGAGCGGCGCAACCAGATACGGTCTCAAATCTTACGTTCCCACGCAACAATGATGAGGAAAGCGTTATGGCCAGTGAGACAATCGTGGCGGTGTTTGCGACTGAAAGCCTCGCCGAGCTTGCTGTCAGTGATTTGACGGCCGCCGGTGTTCCGGCGAGTTCGATTGAACATTTCTCTCAGACGGGTCACACAGGTATGGCATCGGACGCCGGAATGGAGACCGGTCGTTCTCACAGCGGGTTCTGGTCGTGGTTGACCGGGGAAACCGACGAAGCGACCACATCGCATGCGGCTTATGACACGTCGCTCTCAAGCGGGCACACGGTCGTCACAGTGGTGGCCGATGCAGCGCGGGCCGACGAGATCACAGCTCTGCTCGAGAAGCATAAGCCGCTTGATGTCGACCAGCATGGCGGTACTTACCAGCCGGGTGCTGCATCGGGCGCCGGCACCGTTTCCGGTGTGCAGGGTAACGCCTCGACGTTGAACCCGACGATCCCGGCCCAGTCAGGGATGAACAACACCGGAATGGGCACGGGCGTCGGCACCACCGGGGTGGGCACCACCGGCGGGACGATTGGAACCGGAGCGGCGGTAGCCGGAACCGGTGAGCAGGTGTTGTCGCTCAGCGAGGAGACGCTGCAGGTCGGCAAGCGTGAGATCGATCGTGGCACGACGCGTGTTCGGCGTTATGTGGTTGAGCGTCCTGTCGAGGAGCAGATCAGGCTGCGCGATGAGCGCGTGTCGGTGTTCCGCCGGCCTGTCACGACGACGACGGCGGGAATCGGTGATTCGTTCTCCGACAAGGTCATCGAGGTGACGGAAACGGACGAGGAGGCAGTCGTGGGCAAGACGGCTCGGGTGGTCGAAGAGGTTGTCGTGCAGAAGGCCGTCGACGAGCGCGTCGAAACGATCAAGGACACCGTGCGTCATGAGGATGTCGAGATCGACAAGGCGGGTGGAACAACCGCGACGACGACGTCGACGACCACCGGCGTGAGGTGAGATGGTCGGGCCGCTCGGAAGAGTGGCCCCGCTTTCTTAGATGTGACTCATCACCCGATCGTGGTGAGATTGCCGAAGTAAGGTTGCAGGGCAGCGGGGATGGCGATTGAGCCATCCTCGCGCTGCCTGTTTTCCATGATGGCGACAAGCGCGCGCCCGACAGCGACGCCGGACCCGTTGAGTGTGTGAACGGGTGCGACCGCGCCGTCGGCGGAACGGAAGCGGGCGTTCATCCGGCGTGCCTTGAAGGCGCGATCGTTGGAGCAGGACGAGATTTCGCGCCAGGCGCGCTGACCGGGAAGCCAGACTTCAAGATCGTGCGTGCGAGCGGCGCCGAAGCCGGTATCGCCTGCGCAGAGCAAGATACGCCGGTAAGGAAGTTCGAGAAACTCGAGGATCGTTTCGGCCGCACGCGTCATGCGTTCGTGCTCCGCGGTGCTCATGTCTGGTGTGGTGATCGAGACCAGTTCGCATTTGAGGAATTGGTGCTGACGGATCATGCCGCGCGTGTCTCGTCCGGCAGATCCGGCCTCGCTGCGAAAACATTGCGTGAGTGCCGCGTGCCGGAGCGGGAGGGAGGCCTCGGCGATGATCTGCTGGGCGACGAGATTGGTGAGCGGGACCTCGGAGGTGGGGATCAGCCAGCGGCCGTCGGTGGTCTGGAAAGCATCATCGGCGAACTTCGGAAGCTGGGTCGTGCCGAACATGGCGGCGTCGTTGACGAGCAATGGGACGGAGGCTTCGGTGTAGCCGTGCTTGGTGATGTGCAGGTCGAGCATGAACTGGCCGAGTGCGCGTTCGAGGCGGGCGAGCGCGCCGTGCAGGACAACGAAGCGGCTGCCGGAGAGGCGGGCGGCGTCCTCGAAGCTCATCAGCCCAAGGGCTTCGCCGAGTTCGAAGTGCTGCTTGGGCGTGAAGTCGAAGTCGCGTGGCGTGCCGTGCTGGTGCAGCACGACGTTGGCGGT
>CAXUIA010000010.1:23924-24790 GCA_964250835.1 uncultured Acetobacteraceae bacterium
TGAATGTTAGGAAGATTGCCGAGCCTGGCGCGGAGGTCGGCGTCGAGCGAGGTGGCTTGCCCGTCGAGTGCTTCCATGTCGCGCTTGAGGGTGGCGACTTCGGCTTCGAGCGCGCTGGTGTCGAGACCCTGCTTGCGCCCCTGCCCGATGTCACGCGAGGCGGCGTTGCGACGGGCCTGCTTCTCCTGCAGCTGAGTGAGGGTCTCGCGACGGCGGGCATCGAGAGCCCTGAGATCGTCAGCTTCGGGTGGCAAACCGCGCCGCTGGAGCGCCGCATCAAACCCGGCGGGGTCGTCACGAATGGATTTGATGTCGTGCATGAAAGCCTTGCGGAGGGGTCTGGGGCCGATGGTCCCAGCGGGGTCCAGGAGCAGCGCCTCTGGCCTTACACGTCGATCGGCTTAGGCTCAACGATCCGGGCGCTGATGATCGAGACCTCGTAAAGGACGATCAGCGGAAGCGCGAGGCAGGTCTGGGTGATGACGTCGGGCGGCGTGAGGATGGCGGCGGCGATGAAGGCGCCGACATAGGCGTAGCGGCGTGTGCGCCGCAGCCCTTTCGACGACACGATGCCCACTTTGGCGAGAAGGGTGAGCGCCACCGGCAGCTGGAAGGCGATGCCGAAGGCCATGATCAGCTTCATCACCAGGGCGAGATACTCGCTCACCTTGGCCTGGAGCTGGATCGCCAGGCCGTCGGCGCCATTGGTGGTCTGGAAGCTCAGAAAGAAGCGCCAGGCGGTCGGGAAGACAACGTAGTAGGCGAGTGCGGCCCCGGCGACGAACAGGATCGGGGTGGCGGCGAGGAAGGGCAGGAAGGCCCGCTTTTCCGAGCGGTATAGGCCTGGGGCTACGAACATGTAGCCC
>CAXUIA010000011.1:0-2977 GCA_964250835.1 uncultured Acetobacteraceae bacterium
TTTCGGGTCTCCAGTGCGCCCCGCCGCGCCCCCGGCGCGCCCCCCGGTTCTCCCTGGCTCCCCGTCACGAGGAGCAAAAGGTTGTCGTCTGGAATGCTGCCCGCGTCGTTCTCCGACACGAACTCCGGCAAACCCTTGAAGTATCCGGTCTCCCGCGCCGCGGCGTCCAGGTTGCGCAGGCTGCGCCCGACCAGGCACACCGAACGTCCGGCCGCCATCCCGGCCAGGGCGATGCTTTCCACGCGCGCCACGTTGCTTGCAAAACACGTCACGGCGACCCGCCCGGCAGCAATGCTGCCGATCAGCTGCGTCAACGAGCGTCGCACGGAAGCCTCAGAACCTGAATGACCCTCAACCATGGCGTTTGTGCTGTCGCACACCATCGCCAAGACGCCCTCGCGGCCGAAAGCCGCGAACCCCTCCTCATCCGTCAGCGGACCGACCAAAGGCTCCGGGTCGATCTTCCAGTCACCCGTATGCAGAATCCGGCCATAGGGCGTGCGGATGGCAACCGCCTGCGCCTCCGGGATCGAGTGGGCGACACGGAGGAACTGCAGCGAGAAGGGCGGCAGTTCGAGACGGCCGCCAGCCGGGATCACGGTGAGCTTCACGTCGCCGAGCAGTCCCGCCTCGCCGAGTTTGCGTCGCAGGATCGCGGCCGCAAAAGGGGAGGCGAAGACGCGGCACCGAAGTCGCGGCCAGAGATGAGCCACGCCGCCGATGTGGTCCTCATGCGCATGGGTGATCACCAGCCCGATCAGACGATCGCCCTGCGACACCAGGAAGTCCGGATCCGGCAGCAGGATTTCTGCCTCGGGCAACTCGTTGCCACCGAATCCGATACCACAATCGATGGCCAGCCATCGCCCGTCGCATCGGTAGGCGTTCAGGTTCATCCCGATCTCTCCCGTCCCGCCAAGCGGGAGGAAGGCGAGATCGCCTTCATTTGAACTCATTGCGTATGGAAATCCTGGAAAATGGTCAATCAGCGTCGTTCAGACGCGCTCTCTCACGCGACAATTTGGGGGCGGGATTGCGCTCCGCCAACAGCCGAAGTCCATCCAGCGTCAGGTCGGCGTTCGTCGACCTGATCATCGACGATCCTTCCGAAAACAGCGGCGCCAATCCCCCGGTCGCGATCACCTTCATGCTGGCCCCGAACTCACCGATGATGCGTTGGCAGAGCCCATCGATCAGGCCGACGTAACCCCAGTAGAGGCCGGACTGCATCGCCCCGATCGTCCCCGTGCCGATAACCGACTGTGGCCGCCCGATGCCGATCCGAGGTAGCCGTGCCGCATTCTTGTGAAGCGCCTCGAGCGACAAGTTGATGCCGGGCGAGATCGCGCCGCCAACGAACGCGCCCTCCTCGTCGACCACATCGAAATTTGTAGCTGTCCCGAAATCAACCACGATGAGCGGTCCGTGATAGAGCGTATGAGCGGCAAGCGCGTTGGCCAGTCGATCAGCCCCCACTTCCTCCGGCCGATCAAGCTTGATCTTCAACCCCCAATCGAGAAGCGATCGAGCGATCAGGGGTTCGACCGCAAACCATGTCCGGCAGAGCTGACGCAGGTGGTAAAGTGCTGCCGGCACCACCGTTCCCAGAACGGCTCCCGAGATGTCTTCGCGCTTCAATCCCGCCAGGCCGAGCAGCGTCACCAGCCATACCGCATACTCGTCTGACGTGCGCTGCGGCTCAGTCGCGATCCGCCAGCGTCCTCGCCATCCGCGTCCGTCATGAACCGCAAAGACGATGTTCGTGTTCCCGGCATCGATGACCAGCATCATCTCAGACATCCGCCACGATCACGTCTCCGGTTCTGATGATATCGACGCTGTCTCCCGACCCGAGAAGCAAGTGCCCCGCTTCGGACAGGCCGGCGAAGTAGCCGGTGCGATCTCCCACAATGAGAGGCGTGCCGATCGGATGCGCCCTTTGCAGCCACGCGGTTCGGACCGCACCAAAGCCGTCGTCACTCAGGATGCCAATCCAACGATCGAGCCTGGCGAGGAGCTCACGTGCAGTCTCCTCGCTATCAGGTGGCTGCGCGCCTGGACGTGCGATACATGCTGTGTGTCGCCCTTCCAGCACGGGCGCGTGCGCCAGATTGACCCCAAACCCGATGACCAGCCAGTCCACACCACCCCGTGCGTTCGTCGCGGCCTCGACCAGAATGCCTCCGAGCTTGATGCCATCCAGAAGCAGGTCGTTCGGCCACTTAAGCGACAGGATTTGTCCACCCGAGACACTGTCCTGCAGCGTCTCGTGAAGCGCCAGTCCAGCCACGAACACCGCGTGTCCAACCTCCGCGGCAATCCAACCGGGACGGAGCAGCACCGATAACGCGAGATTGCCGCTCGACGTCTGCCAGCGTCGACCATGGCGCCCCCGCCCGCGCGTCTGCCGCCGAGCGAGCAGGGCGTCGCCGTGCTTGGCGCCCAAACCCGCACGCTCGATCAGCGCGTCCGATGTAGAACCGATCTCGTCAACCACATCGAGACGCCAGGGCGTCACTCGAAGAGAATCCTCGACGCTGTCTGGGCCGCTGAGACGATTGGGGCGCCGAAGACGATAAACAGCGACGTAAAGCCACCCGCAAGCGAGCCCACAAGCGCGATCGGCATCGGACGCGGATCAAACCGCTCCGCCGGCGCGTCGAACCACATCACCTTGACCACCCGCAGATAGTAGAAGCCGCCCACCACGCTGGTCAGAACGCCGACCACCGCGAGCGTCCACAAGCCTGCCTGGATCGCGGCAAGGAACACGTAAAGCTTGCCGAAGAAGCCGGCCAGCGGCGGCACGCCCGCCATCGAAAACATGAACACCGCCAGCAGCACCGCCAAAGCCGGATCATTACGTCCGAGACCGGACAAATCGCTGATCTGCTCGACCGCCCTGCCGTCGCGCCGCATGGCGATGATGCACGCAAAAGCGCCAGCATTCATGAAGATGTAGATGATCAGATAGACC
>CAXUIA010000011.1:2987-12490 GCA_964250835.1 uncultured Acetobacteraceae bacterium
CCAGAACACCTTGAATGCCGGCTGCCGTCCCGGCGGCGATACCGGTAATCGCGTAGCCCATGTGGCCGATCGAGGAATAGGCCATCATCCGCTTGAAGCTGCGCTGCGAGATTGCGGCAAACGACCCGACCACCATCGATGCGACGGCGACGATCTCCAGAAGCAACTGCCACTCGCCCACCAGATGCCCGAACGGGCCTATCATCAAACGGATCAGCACGGCGAACGGCGCCACCTTGGGCGCAGTGCTCATGAACGCCGTGACCGAGCTCGGCGCGCCCTCGTAGACGTCGGGTGTCCACATGTGAAAGGGCGCCGCCGATAATTTGAACGCCAATCCGACGATGACGAAGACGATGCCCACCACCAACCCCGACGGCACCGGACCAGGTCCGCTCAAAGCACGCGCGAGCGCGGCAAACTCCATCGAGCCGCCAAAACCGTAGACCAGCGAGATCCCGTAAAGCAGCAACCCGGACGCAAGCGCCCCGAGCACGAAATACTTCAGTCCCGCTTCCGACGAACGCACCGTGTCGCGCGCGAACGCGCACAGGATGTAAATCGAGAAACTCTGCAGCTCGAGCCCAAGGTAGGCCGTCATCAGGTTCGCCGACGACACCATGATCATCATGCCGAGTGTTGAGAATGCCAGCAGGACGGGAAACTCGAACCGGTCGATCCGCTCGCGTCCGTTGTACTCTATCGACAGCATGGTGGTGAGCGTCGCCGCAGATAAAACCAGTATCTTGAGGAAGCGCGTGAAGCCATCCGCCACATACGTCGAGTGGTAGGCGACACCCGTTCCACCGAATGCGACGATCACGGCCGCGACGACAAAACCGAGCATCACGATCAAGCTGCAGCTGATCTCTCCGCCGCGCTTGCGCGTCACCCCCCACATCAGTGCCGCCATCGTCATGATGGCGAGCACGATCTCAGGCCAGGCGAGACCCCAGTTGCCCGTTCCCAAGGTTCCGCTTCCCAAGCCTCCAGTCATAGCCCTGACCCAGCGACAAGGAATGTCGTCAGCAGCACCACGAGCCCGATCAGCATCGTGAAAGCGTAGGTCGCGATCGAACCGGTTTGAATGCGCACGATGGCGCCCGAACCGCCGAGCGTCGCCTCAGCCGCACCCGACGAGGTCCCGTCGATGATGCCACGGTCGCCGATCGTCCAGAGACCGCCTGCCACCGCTCTGAACGGACTCACCAGGATCAGGTCGTACAGCTCATCGAACCGCCAGGCCCGCAACAGGAAGTTGCGCACCGGTGCGAACTGCAACGTGAGCCGTTCCGGCGTCTTCGGCGACACCAGGTAGAACCACGCGGCGAGGCCGACGCCCGCAAGAGCGAGCACGGTCGGCGCGATCGAGGCGATGCTGGTCGCACGATCTCGTTCTCCGGAAAGCACGATTGCACCACGCCAGAACCGGTGTGCCCCGTCACCAACCAGCGCGCCATGCAGCAAGCCGCCCGCAAACACCGCACCCAACGCGAGAAATCCGAGTGGGACCAGCATGACCAGCGGACTCTCGTGCGGGTGCAGCGAAGCGGCGATCCTTGACCTGCCGTGGAACGTGAGAAACAACATGCGGAACGTGTAGAACGACGTCAGTGCGACCGTCACCACGCCCAAAATCCAGCCGTAGCCGGCGACCCAACCGTGCGCGTTGAAGCTCGCATCAAGGATCGCATCCTTCGACCACGCACCGGCAAAAGGCGGGATGCCCGACAACGCCAGCGCCCCGCACCACATCGCGCCGTAGGTGAGCGGCAGCGCCCGACGCAGCCCACCCATACGAAACAGATCCTGCTCGCCCGACAGCGCGTGGATGACGGATCCGGCCGAAAGGAACAGCAACGCCTTGAAGAACGCGTGCGTGAACAGATGAAACAGCCCGGCGTTGAAGGCGCCTACGCCGCAGCCGAGGAACATGTATCCAAGCTGCGAGCATGTCGACCAGGCAATCACCCGTTTGATGTCGGTTTGCACCAGCCCAATCGTGGCGGCAAAGAACGCGGTGCTCGCACCAATGAACGCCACCACCGATAGTGCTGCCGGTGCATGCACCAGGAGAGGCGAGAACCGCGCGACCAGGAACACGCCGGCTGTCACCATGGTCGCCGCATGGATCAACGCGGAAACCGGTGTCGGGCCCTCCATCGCGTCCGCCAGCCAGGGTTGGAAAAACAGCTGTGCGGACTTCCCCATTGCGCCGATGAACAACAGCACACCGATCACCTCAAGCGTCGGCATTGCGATCCCGAGCACGTGGTAGGTGTCGCCGACGTGAGCCGACACGTTCTGAAAGATCCGGTCCAACTCAACGGTTCCGAAGATCAGAAAGGTCAGCGCGATCCCGACCATAAAGAACAGGTCGGCCACGCGATTGTAGATAAACGCCTTGATTGCCGCCGCATTGGCTGACGGCCGGTCATACCAGTATCCGATGAGCAGGTAGCTCATCAGGCCGACACCTTCCCATCCGAAGAACAGCTGGATGAGGTTGTCGGAAGTCACCAGCATCAGCATGGCAAAGGTGAATAGCGACAGATAGGAAAAGAACCGGAACACCGGCCGTTCCTCGTGGCTCATGTAGCCGATCGAATAGACATGGACCAGCATCGAGACGAACGTCACCATCGCAGCCATGGCGGTCGACAACGGATCTGACTTCAGCGTCCAGCTGCACGAGAACCCCCCTGCCTCAATCCAATCGGCGAGTTCGATATCGTGGTGCGCACGCACGCCGTGCTGACTAGCCATGAGCGCCAAGAACGCGGCAATCGCCGCCACCGCCATCATGATGACCGACACCAGGCGCGCCAGCTGATCACCCAAGATGCGGCCAAACAGACCTGACACCAGCGCTCCCAATCCTGGGGCAAAGACGGCAATCACCAGCATCCGCTCAGCCCTTCATCATGGTGACGTCTTCAACCGCGATGGTGCCGCGATTGCGGAAGTAGACCACGATGATGGCGAGCCCGATTGCCGACTCCGCCGCCGCAACCGTCAGCACGAACAGCGCCATCACCTGTCCGGTAAGGTCGCCCAGCACCGACGAGAACGCCACCAGGTTCAGGTTCGCCGCCAGCAGGATCAGCTCGATCGACATCAGGATGACGATCACGTTCTTCCGGTTCAGGAAGATCCCGAAGACGCCCAGCACCAGAAGGATCGCCGACAGGATCAGGTAGTGTCCAACGCCCACTGCCATCATCTCCGCTCCTCGGCCAAGATCTCGGGGTCGGCGTGACGCAGCCCGCCATTGTCGACCACCGAGCCGCCGAGCTGCAGGTCCAGCATGCGGATCGTGTCCGAAGGCTGGCGACGATGCTGCATCGAAGGATCCTGGCGGCGCACCGGTCGACGGTCGCGGAGCGGGAGCACGATCGCGCCCACCATCGCCACCAGCAGGATTAGCCCGGCCGTCTGAAACAGAAAGACATAGTTCGTGTAGATGACCTCGCCCCGGGGGTGGTTGGCCCCCCCCCCGCGGGCCCCCGCCCCCCCCGCCGCCGCCCTTAGCACCGGTACGGCTCCCGACGCGCGCCATCCGCCTACTGTTACGAACAACTCCACCAGCAGGACTGCGCCCACCGCGACGCCGACCGGTGCGTAGCGTTGAAACCCTGCCCGAAGCTCCGCGAAGTCCACGTCAAGCATCATAACGACAAACAAGAACAGAACAGCAACGGCGCCCACGTACACGATGACCAAGATCATCGCCAGGAACTCGGCCCCCGCGATCAGGAACAGCCCCGCCGCGTTGAAGAACGCAAGGATCAGGAACAGCACCGAGTGAACCGGATTGCGCGACGTCACCACCATCGCCGCCGAGGCGACCAGGATGAATGACAGGACGTAGAAGACGAGTGACGTGATCATGTTGGACCGCCCGGAGCCTGTCGCCGGACCCTACCTGTAGGGCGCGTCCTGTTCCAGCCTGTGAGCCAGCGCGCTCTCCCAACGATCACCGTTCGCCAGCAGCCGGTCCTTGTCGTAAAGCAGCTCCTCACGCGTCTCGACGGAGTATTCGTAGTTCGGCCCCTCGACGATCGCGTCCACCGGACACGACTCTTCGCACAGTCCGCAATAAATGCACTTCGTCATGTCGATGTCGTAGCGCGTCGTCCGGCGTGAGCCGTCATCGCGCGGCTCGGCCTCAATCGTGATCGCCAACGCCGGACAGACCGCCTCGCACAGCTTGCACGCGATGCAGCGCTCTTCGCCATTCGGATAGCGTCGCAGCGCGTGCTCACCGCGAAACCGAGGCGAGAGCTTCCCCTTCTCAAATGGATAGTTCAGCGTTGCCTTAGGCTTGAACATATATTTCAACGTCAGAGCCATTCCGTCTAGCAGCTCCGTCAGCAGGAAGCTGCGCGCAGCGCGGTCTAGGACACTCATTCGAACCTCACAAAACCTCGGGGCTTTGCCCCGGACCCCACTGGGGCCAGCGACGCCAGACCCGCGCGACTAGACGCCTTCAGGTAACAGACCAGTCAGCGTCAGGAAGCCGGCCGTCAGAACCATCCAGCCCATCGAGATTGGCAGAAAAATCTTCCAGCCCAGCCGCATCAACTGGTCGTAGCGGAAGCGCGGGAATGTTCCGCGTACCCAGATGAACACGAACAAGACCGCCATGATCTTCAGGATCAGCCAGATCGGGCCCGGAAGCCACGTGAACGGAGCAATCCCGAACGGCGCAAGCCAGCCACCAAGGAACAGCACCGCCGTCATCGCACTCATCAGGATCATGTTGGTGTATTCGCCGAGGAAGAACAGCGCGAACGTCATCGCGCTGTATTCGGTCATGAACCCACCCACCAGCTCCGTCTCGCCTTCCGGAAGATCGAATGGCGGCCGGTTGGTCTCCGCCAGGCCTGAAACAAAGAAGATGACGAACATCGGCAGCAATGGCAGGCAGAACCAGACATGTCGCTGCGCGAGCACCACGTCATTGAGATTAAGGCTGCCGACGCACAGCAGCACCGACACCAAAACGAAGCCGATTGAAACCTCGTAGCTGACCATCTGCGCCGCCGCGCGCATCGCCCCCATGAACGAGTATTTCGAGTTGCTCGCCCAGCCGGCAATCAGAATGCCGTAGACCCCAAGCGACGAGATCGCCAGCAGGTAGAGAACACCGACATTGATGTCGGCGACCGCCCAGTGATTGTTCGTTGGGATGACTGCCCAAGCGATCATCGCGAGTGCGAAGGTGATCATCGGCGCAAGCAGGAACAGCACGCGGTTGGCACCAGCCGGGACAATCGTCTCCTTGGTCAGCATCTTGATCGCGTCGGCGAACGCCTGCAGCAAACCAAACGGACCAACGACGTTCGGACCCTTCCGGAGATGGATCGCGCCGAGGATCTTCCGCTCCGCATACGTCAGATACGCCATCCCAATCAGCACCGGGACCAGCACCGCCAGCGTCTGCAGCACCGTCAGAATTGCGTCGCCCACCTCCGTGTGCAGAAAGAAGTGCTCCACCCTCCTAATCCGCCGCGTCGGCCAAAGGTGCGCCCGCGAAAGGCGACCCGATCACCTCGGTGCATTTCTGCATCGTCAGGCTCGCTCGACTGATCGGGTTGGTCTGGTAATAATCTTCATTCCAGGCCGCGATGGGCGCCGATCCAAGTTCGCCGCCCGTTGGGCCAGTCCGGTCCGAGACGCCGAAACGCGGCAAATGCTCACGCGCAAACACTGGATTGATGTCGACCATGCGAGCCCTTACGCCTGCCAGATCATTGTAGGGCAGCGCCGTTCCAATAACATCGCTCATCGCGCGCAGGATGCGCCAGTCTTCCCGCGCTTCCCCCGGCGGAAAGCTCGCCTGAAACGCGACCTGCACGCGCCCTTCCGTGTTGACGTAGGTGCCTTCCTTTTCCGTCCACGGCCCCAGGCAGGATCACGTCGGCCCGTGCCGCACCGTGATCACCATGGCTGCCCTGGTAGATCACGAACGTGTCCGGTCCGATTGCATGAGTGTCGAACTCATCCGCGCCGAGCAGCCAGAGCACGTCGACCCCGCCGCTCATCATCCCCCGAACGCCGCGTCCTCCTGGACCGGGCACCAGGCCGAGATCAAGACCGCCCACGCGAGCGGCCGCAGAGTGCAGCACGTTGAACCCGTGCCACTCCGGCGTGAGAGCTCCCACCCGGTCCGCCAACGCCCAACACGCGGCCAGCATCGCGGCCCCGTCTGGGCGGGTCAGCGCCGCCTCCCCGACCACGATCATCGGTCGCCTTGCGCGCGCAAACATCTCGATGTCGCCCGCAAGCAACGACGGCGCATCACCGAGGTAGGTCACCGGATAGGTCTGGTCGGCTCCCGTATCTCCGATCACGCCGACCGGGTAGTTTCCGGCCAATGCCCGTTTCCTGATCCGCGCATTGATCACCGGCGAAAGCCGGCGCGCGTTGCAGCCGACCAGCAGCAGGGCGTCGCTTTCCTCGATACCCACAATAGACGTGTTGAACAGGTAGAAATCGCGTCGCGTTGCGTCGAGCGCGGCGCCGTCCTGCCGGCAGTCGATATTGGGCGAGCCGATCACCCCCATCAGGTCGCGCAACGCCGTCATGCTCTCGGCGTCGCACAGATCGCCGGCGATCGCGCCCACGCGCGACGGCCCCGCGTTCTTGATCCGCTCCGCGATAATTCTAAACGCCTCGGACCAGTTTGAAGCCACCAGCTTGCCGTCCCGGCGCACCCAAGGCCGATCAAGCCGTCGCCGACGCAAACCGTCGAACGAGAACCGGCCCTTGTCGCCCATCCACTCTTCGTTCACCTCGTCATTCGTCCGCGGCAGGATTCGCAGAACTTCTCCGCCTCGGCAGTCAACGCGTATGTTGGTCCCAGTCGCATCGGTCACGTCGATGCTGTCATTCTTCGCCAGCTCCCATGGGCGCGAGACGAACGCATACGGCTTGGAGGTCAGCGCGCCCACTGGGCAGATGTCGATCATGCACCCCGACAACTCCGACGTCAGCGCGCGCTCGACGTAGGTCCCGATCTCCATGTTCTCGCCGCGCGAGGTGGCGCCAAGCTCCGGCACACCCGCCACCTCGGTCGCGAACCGGACGCAGCGCGTGCACTGGATGCACCGCGTCATCACCGTCTTGACCAACGGTCCGAGGTACTTGTCCTTCACCGCACGCTTGTTCTCGGCGTACCGGGAATGATCCATCCCATAGCCATAGGCCTGGTCCTGAAGGTCGCACTCGCCCCCCTGATCGCAGATCGGACAGTCGAGCGGATGGTTGATCAGCAGGAATTCCATGACCGACCGACGCGCATCGCGCACCAGCTTGCTGTCGGTGTAGACGACCATTCCGTCAGCGACCGGAAAGCCGCAACTCGCCTGCGGCTTCGGAGATTTCTCCACTTCGACCAGGCACATCCGGCAATTGCCGGCGATCGAAAGCCGCTCATGATAGCAGAAGCGCGGAATTTCCTTCCCCGCAGCCTCGCACGCTTGAAGCACAGTTGATCCGTTTGGAACCTCGATAACCTGACCGTCGATCGTGACTCTGGCCATTACTCTACTCCGCCGCGACCGGCAGATTGGTCTCGGTCGGGACGATCGTCCCGCGGCCGCGCCGCTTGGACGCTGCGATCCGTTCCTCCATCACCGGCCGGAAATGTCTGATCAAGCCCTGGATCGGCCACGCCGCTGCATCGCCGAGCGCGCAGATTGTATGTCCCTCTATCTGACGCGTAACCTGCTCGAGCATATCAATCTCCTCGAGCTCAGCCCGTCCCGCGACCATGCGGTCCATCACGCGCATCATCCAACCCGTGCCCTCTCGGCAGGGCGTGCACTGACCACAGCTCTCGTGCTTGTAGAATTTTGCCAGGCGTGCAATCGCGCGGACGATGTCGGTCGACCTGTCCATGACGATAACAGCCGCCGTGCCCAGCCCCGACTTCACGTCCCTCAGACTATCGTAATCCATCAGAACGCTGTCGCAGACGGACTTTGGGATAACCGGAACCGAAGATCCGCCTGGTATGACCGCGAGCAGATTGTCCCATCCACCGCGCACGCCGCCTGCATGACGCTCGATCAACTCGCGCAGTGGAATGCCAAGTTCTTCCTCGACGTTGCACGGCCTGTTCACGTGCCCGGAGATACAGAAGACCTTTGTTCCCGAGTTCTTCGGGCGTCCAAGGGCCGCAAACCAGGCGCCGCCGCGACGAAGGATCGTTGGCACCACTGCAATCGTCTCAACATTGTTGACCGTCGTCGGACAGCCATAGAGTCCCATGGCTGCTGGAAACGGCGGCTTCATGCGCGGCAAGCCTTTCTTGCCTTCCAGGCTTTCCAGCAGCGCGCTCTCTTCGCCACAGATATAAGCGCCCGCCCCACGATGGACGAAAAGGTCGAAGTCCCAGCCGGATCCGCACGCGTCCGGCCCGATCAGACCCGACGCGTAGGCCTCATCGACCGCTGCTTGCAGGTTGCAGCTCTCGTTGTAGTACTCGCCACGGACGTAGATGTAGCAGGCGTGCGCACCCATCGCGAAGGACGCGATCAGCGCACCCTCAATCAGCTTGTGAGGCTCATGCCTGAGGATGTCCCGATCCTTGCAGGTCCCAGGCTCGCTCTCGTCTGCATTGATCACAAGGTAGGCCGGCCGGCCGTCGCTCTCTTTCGGCATGAACGACCATTTGAGCCCGGTCGGAAATCCGGCGCCACCACGCCCGCGCAGACCCGACGCCTTCATCTCATCGATTAAGCCAGTTCGCCCGCGCGCCAAAATGGAAGCTGTCCCGTCCCAATCACCGCGACGCTTTGCACCGTCGAGTGTCCAGTCGGACTGCCCGAACAAATTGGTGAATATCCGGTCCCGGTCGCTCAGCATCAGCCTACCTCGCTTTTCTGGGCATCAAGCAACGTCGTCCGCCCACCGGCCGCGGCCGAGTTCAGCCGATCAATCGTCGTCCCAGGCTTCGGACGCTCACCCCGGGCAAGCGCCTTGATCAACGCCGAACAGCTCTCCTCGTCGAGATCCTCGTAGTAATCGTCGTCAACCTGCAGGATCGGAGCATTCACACAAGCGCCGAGGCACTCGACTTCGGTCATCGTGAACAGGCCGTCCGCACTCGTCTCACCGAAACCTGGCACTCCGCCTGTCGTCTTGCACGCTCGCACGATCGCGTCCGATCCACGCAACCAACATGGTGTCGTTGTACAAACCTGCAGGTGATAACGACCGACAGGTTTAGTATTAAACATCAGATAGAATGTCGCGACTTCATAAACCCTGATTGGCGCCATGCTCAAACGAGCAGCGACAACATCCATGGCCACACGAGGCACCCAGGCGCTCCCGGTCGTCCGTCCCATCTGCCGCTGCACTGCGTAGAGTAACGGCATCACGGCCGAAGCTTGCCGACCCTCCGGATACTTGGCGATACTAGCCTCGATCTCGCGCTCGCTCTGTTCGTCAAAAGCAAACTCAGTGACCGCGGGCACGCGGCGCGCTTCCGC
>CAXUIA010000011.1:12500-24668 GCA_964250835.1 uncultured Acetobacteraceae bacterium
CCGAATGGCCCGGCGCGCCGTGCCCGATGTTCTCGGAGTCGGAAAACCCGCCGCCAGGACCACCGGTATTGCCAAACCCGCGAACGTCGCTCACCGGTCGACCTCACCAAACACCAGATCGAGCGAACCAACGATTGCCACCGCATCGGCCAGCATATGGTGCCGGGACAGCTCATCGATCGCCTGCAGGTGCGAGAACCCTGTCGGCCGTATCTTGCACCGGTAAGGCCGATTGCCGCCATCGGACACGAGGTAGACCCCGAACTCGCCTTTCGGGCTTTCGACGGTCGTGTAGGTGGCACCCGGAGGGACGTGGTAACCCTCGGTGTAGAGTTTGAAATGATGGATCAGCGCTTCCATAGAACGCTTCATCTCATGACGCGGCGGCGGCGCGATCTTGCGGTCCCGGAGCCGAACCGGACCAGGACGCAGCGAGCCCAGCGCCTGCTGAATGATTTTGACGCTCTCGCGCATTTCGGCCACTCGGACCAGGTAGCGGTCGTAACAGTCACCAGCCGATCCAACCGGCACGTCGAACCGCACTTCGCCATATTTGTCGTAAGGCTGCGATCGGCGCAGATCCCACGGCACGCCGCTTGCGCGCAGGTTCGGTCCTGAAAAGCCCCAGTTCAAGGCCTGCTCGGCAGTGAACGCACCGACCCCGACCGTGCGCTGCTTCCAAATCCGGTTTCCGGTCAGCAGCCGTTCCATGTCGTCGAGAAACAGCGGAAACCGCTTCGACCACTCCATGATCCGCTCGGCCAATCCGGCCGGCAGGTCACGATACACCCCGCCCGGCCGGAAATAGTTTGCATGATAGCGCGCACCCGACACTGCCTCGTAGAATTCAAGCAGGTTCTCGCGCTCTTCGTAGCCCCACAGCGAGACCGTCTGCGCACCGATGTCCAACGCCATCGAAACCACCGAGAGGATGTGGTTCAGAACACGCGTGATCTCGGCGTAAAGCACCCGGATCCACTGCCCACGATCCGGGACCTCGATCCCGAGCAGCTTTTCGATCCCGAGCACGAAGGCATGCTCCATGCACATCGGCGAGACGTAATCGAGCCGATCGAAATACGGCAGACCCTGCAGGTAGGTCTTGTACTCCAGCAGCTTCTCGGTTCCGCGGTGCAGCAGCCCGACATGCGGGTCGGCGCGCTCCACCACCTCGCCATCCATCTCCAGGATCAGGCGAAGCACACCGTGCGCCGCGGGATGCTGCGGACCGACATTGATCGAGTGACTGTCGATCTCCACGACCCGGCGCCGGCTCACCGGCGCCATGGTCTCCGGAATATCCGACCTGACGGTAAGATCACTCATCGCTCGCCGCTCCTCGGCAGTAGGTCCGCGCGCTTCATGCGGGCGCGCCGAACGTCCACGTCGTGCCGGGTTTCATGCACTTTCTCGTCGCCGGGCAGCGTTACGACACCCTCCCACGGGGATTCGAAGTCGAAGCTCCGGTATTCCTGGCTGAGCCGCACAGGCTCGTAGATGACGCGCTTCTGATCCTCGTCGTAGCGAACCTCGACAAAGCCAGTCAGCGGGAAATCCTTGCGCAAAGGATGACCCTCAAACCCGTAATCGGTCAGGATACGGCGCAGATCGGGTTGCCCGGCAAACATGACCCCGAACAGGTCGTAGCACTCGCGCTCCCACCACGTCGCCGAAGCCCACAGGCTATGCACCGACGGCACCGGTGCCGTCTCGTCGGTCATCACAATGACTCTAATCCGGTGGTTTCGGCTGACCGAAAGCAGGTTGTAGACCACGTCGAACCGAAGTTCGCGACTTGGAAAGTCCACGCCGCACAGATCCATCATCTGCTCGCATGCGAAACGCGGATCGTCGCGCAGTATCGTCATCAGCGCCAGCAAACCATCCCGCTCGGCATGCACGACCAACTCGCCTCGATCGACGGAGGTCGACTGCACCCCCGGCAAGGCTCCCGCGATCTCAACCGCGAGCGCGCCTGCCCGTGCAGTTTGCGACGCACCCTCAGCCACGCAGGATCGTCCCTGTTCGCTTGATCTTCTTTTGCAGCTGCAGGATCCCGTAGACCAGCGCCTCCGCGGTTGGCGGACAGCCCGGCACGTAGATGTCGACTGGAACGATCCGGTCGCATCCACGAACCACTGAGTAGGAGTAGTGGTAGTAGCCACCGCCGTTGGCGCAGCTGCCCATGCTGATCACCCAGCGCGGCTCTGCCATCTGGTCATAGACCTTGCGCAGCGCCGGCGCCATCTTGTTGCATAGCGTACCTGCAACGATCATCACGTCGCTCTGACGCGGACTGTTGCGCGGGATGATGCCGAACCGGTCGAGGTCATAGCGCGGCATGTAAGCGTGGATCATCTCAACGGCGCAGCACGCCAGGCCGAACGTCATCGGCCAGAGGCTGCCCGTGCGCGCCCAGTTGACGACCTTGTCGACGTTGGCCACCACAAAGCCCTTGTCGCTGATCTCCCCGGTGATCCCCTTGACCACTGCATCCTGTTCGGGTCCGGCCGGAAGATGCTCCCGGTTCCACGCGACGTTGTCGATATGCGTATCCATCAGCGCGTCACTCCCACTCAAGCGCGCCCTTGTTCCACTCATAGATGAACCCGACCGTGAGCACGGCAAGGAAGCTCAGCATCGACAGGAAGCCGAACGCGCCGATGTGTTTAAGGCTGATCGCCCAGGGAAACAGAAAGGCGATCTCAAGGTCGAAGATGATGAAAAGAATGGCGACCAAGTAGTACCTGACGTCAAAGCGGCGGCGCGCGTCGTCGAACGGCTCGAACCCGCATTCGTAGGCCGACACCTTCTCCGGATCCGGCTTCTGCCACGCGGCGAGCAGCGAAGCCCCGACCATGGCGCCCGAAATCGCCACCGCAATGACGATGAAAACTGCCACGGGAAAGTAGCTGGCGATAACCGGTTGCATCTCGTGGCCCTTTGATGAGCCCCGACTTCTACTCGCCAATCATCTCTTCGACCAGCGCACTGCACAAGATCGGTGGCATGCGCTTGTCAACGCACCTGGCGCGAGTGACGGGGCTCGAACCCGCGACCTCCGGCGTGACAGGCCGGCGCTCTAACCAACTGAGCTACACCCGCAGTAGAGGGGCGTCGGTTAAGCCCTGGCCCGTCCATCGTCAAGCTTGCTCGGCACAATGGGCGGTGACGGGATCGAACCGCCGACCCTCTCGGTGTAAACGAGACGCTCTACCGCTGAGCTAACCGCCCTTAGGGACCTCACACCCCTCAAAAGCCCGAGCAACCGCAACTTTCAAGCCTCTGCCGGCCCTGAACTTCACCGCCACCGAGGACGGTATGTCGATCGTCTCGCCAGTCCTCGGATGCCGACCCTTTGCCGCTTTGCGCACTGCGGTCACGAAGGCGCCAAACCCGGAAAGACGAACCTCTTCTCCCTCCACCAGAGCCCGTTCAATCGTCGAGAGCATGATGTCGACGACTTCAACCGCCTTCGCGTGCGGCAAGGCGGTTTGCTCCGCGACAATCTCGACCAGCCCTGCCTTGTTCAGCGATTTCTCCTAATCTCCTGACGCCTCCAAGCGAGGCCTCCATCTGCAACCAGCGACCCTCAAAACGCTAGTGGGTCAAAGAGGCAGGTGCCACTGCCTCCAGCGTAGCCGTGACCGGCTCCGGCGGCTCCTGCCACTCGATCGGTTCCGGCTTGCGCACCAGCGCCCGTTCGATCACCTCATCGACATGCGCCACCGGGATCAAAGTGAGCACCTTCTTCACGTTGTCTGGAATATCCGCCAGGTCCTTCTCGTTGTCCTTCGGGAACAGCACTGTCGTGATCCCGGCGCGCAGTGCCGCGAGTAGCTTCTCCTTCAGGCCGCCGATCGGAAGCACGCGCCCGCGCAGCGTAATCTCGCCGGTCATCGCAATGTCTCGCCGCACCGGGATGCCCGTCAGCACCGATACCAGCGAGGTCGCCATGGCGATGCCGGCCGATGGCCCATCCTTCGGCGTAGCGCCCTCGGGGACATGCACGTGCAGGTCCCGCCGCTCGAAGATCGTCGGCTTGATGCCGAACGTCGTCGAGCGCGAACGCACGTAGCTGAGCGCCGCTGTCACGCTCTCCTGCATCACGTCGCCGAGCTTGCCGGTATGCTTGATCGCTCCCTTGCCGGGTACCATTACGCTTTCGATCGTCAGGATTTCGCCGCCGACTTCTGTCCACGCCAAACCGGTGACGACGCCCACCATGTCGTTGGCCTCGGTCTCGCCGTAACGGAACCGCGGGATCCCAGCGTAGCTCCCCACGTTCTTGTCGGTGATCTCGACCTGCTTGCTCTTGCCGGTGACGATCTCTTTGACCGCCTTTCTCGCCAAGTTGGCGATCTCGCGCTCAAGGTTGCGAACGCCCGCTTCACGCGTGTAGGTCCGGATCAGCTCACGAAGCGCGTCATCGCTCACCGACCATTCGCCCGGCTTGAGGCTGTTGGCTTCAGCCTGCTTGGCGATCAGATGCCTTCGCGCGATCTCGACCTTCTCATCCTCGGTGTAGCCGGGAATGCGGATGATCTCCATCCGGTCGAGCAGCGGCTGCGGCATGTGCAGACTGTTGGCCGTCGTGATGAACATGACGTCCGACAGATCGTAGTCGACCTCCAGGTAATGATCGGCAAACGTTCCGTTCTGCTCCGGATCGAGCACCTCGAGCAATGCCGAGGACGGATCACCGCGCCAATCGGCACCGAGCTTGTCGATCTCGTCGAGCAGAAAGAGCGGGTTGGAGCTTTTCGCCTTACGCATACCCTGCACGATCTTGCCAGGCATCGACCCGATATAGGTCCGGCGGTGGCCACGGATCTCGGCCTCATCGCGAACGCCGCCCAGCGACATACGCACGAAGTTACGTCCCGTCGCCTTGGCGATCGACTTGCCAAGCGACGTCTTACCCACGCCCGGCGGTCCCACCAGGCAAAGGATCGGACCTTTCAGCTTATTGGAGCGAGACTGGACCGCGAGATACTCAAGGATCCGTTCCTTGACCTTATCGAGCCCGTAATGGTCGACATCAAGCGACTGCTCCGCTTCCTCGACATTGTTGCTGACCTTGGTCCGCTTCTTCCACGGGATCGAGAGTATCCAATCGAGGTAGTTGCGCACGACTGTGCTCTCGGCGCTCATCGGACTCATCGTGCGCAGCTTCTTGAGCTCGCCCAGCGCCTTGTCACGCGCCTCCTTGGTGAGCTTCGTCGACTTTATCCGTTCCTCGAGCTCCGACGTCTCGTCCTTGCCGTCCTCGCCCTCCCCGAGCTCCTTCTGGATCGCCTTGAGCTGCTCGTTGAGGTAGTACTCGCGCTGCGTCTTCTCCATCTGCCGCTTGACGCGGTTTCGTATGCGCTTCTCGACCTGCAGCACACCGATTTCAGCTTCCATGTGCGCAAATACGCGCTCGAGGCGTTCGGCAACCTTCTCGGTCTCAAGCAACTCCTGCTTGTCCGCAATCTTAAGCGACAGATGGCTCGCGATCGTATCGGCAAGCTTGCTCGGCTCCTCAATTTGGTTGAGCGAGACCAGCACCTCGGGCGCGATCTTCTTGTTTAGTTTGATATACTGCTCGAACTGCGACACCACGGTCCGACCGAGCGCCTCGATTTCTGGCGCATCGTCGCTGCCGATCTCGGGCATTGGCTCGACTTCGGCCTCGAAATGACTGTCAGTCTCGCGAAACTCGGTGATCCGAGCTCGCCGCTGACCTTCAACCAGCACCTTCACAGTTCCATCCGGCAGCTTGAGCAGCTGCAGGATGGTCGACACCGTGCCCGCACGATAGATGCCGTCTGGCGTGGGATCGTCCTGCGAGGCGTTCTTTTGCGCAACCAGCAGGATCTGCCGGTCATCCTTGGTCACCGCTTCGAGCGCACGGACCGACTTCTCGCGTCCAACGAACAGCGGCACGATCATGTGCGGGAACACCACGATATCGCGCAGCGGCAATACCGCCAGGATTTCGGGATGAGCGGGCGACCTCTGAGCGGCCGGGTTACTATCTTTATCTTGAGACTCGGCCATGGTGACCTCCACAAGGACAGTCCGACGCGAAACGCCCGATCGTCGGCACGCCGCGGCGTCGAGAGAAGCGTTGACCAACGCTTCGGATGGTCGATATCGGCAGCGTCAACCCGCCTGGCAAGAAGCAGCTGTCAGGCGGTGTGTTCGGCCGCCCGCTCCTTGCCGTATACGAGAACCGGTTGCGCGCGGCTCTCGGCCGAGTCGCGGTTGACCACGACTTCCTCGACGCCTTCCAGACCGGGCAGTTCGAACATGGTCGGCAACAGGATCGCCTCCATGATCGATCGAAGTCCACGCGCACCCGTTCGTCGCGCAATCGCGCGCACGGCGACCGATTTCAGAGCATCCTCGGTAAAAGAGAGCTTTACGCCCTCCATCTCGAACAGACGCGCATACTGCTTGGAGAGCGCGTTGCGCGGCTTGGTCAGGATCTCGATGAGCGCCGCTTCGTCCAGATCCTCCAGCGTTGCCACAACCGGCAGCCGCCCGATGAACTCGGGGATGAGACCGAACTTCAGCAGGTCCTCCGGCTCGACTTCGTGCAGGATCGCACCGGTCCGCCGCTCATCCGGTCCACGCACGTCGGCGCCGAACCCGATGCCCGAACCTTTCCCGCGCGCGGAGATGATTTTCTCGAGTCCGGCGAAGGCCCCGCCGCAGATGAAGAGGATGTTGGTGGTATCGACCTGCAGGAATTCCTGCTGAGGGTGCTTACGCCCACCTTGGGGCGGAACTGACGCGACCGTGCCCTCCATGATCTTCAGCAGAGCCTGCTGAACACCCTCTCCAGATACGTCGCGAGTGATTGAGGGATTGTCCGACTTGCGGCTGATCTTGTCGACCTCGTCGATATAGACAATTCCGCGTTGCGCGCGCTCGACGTTGTAGTCGGCGGACTGCAGAAGCTTGAGGATGATGTTCTCGACGTCCTCACCGACATAGCCGGCTTCGGTCAGCGTGGTCGCGTCCGCCATCGTGAACGGCACATCAAGGATGCGCGCCAACGTCTGCGCAAGCAGTGTTTTGCCCGATCCGGTCGGTCCGACGAGCATGATGTTCGACTTCGCGATTTCGACGTCGTTGTTCTTCTGTCCGTGCGCAAGCCGCTTGTAATGATTGTGCACCGCGACAGACAGCACCTTCTTGGCATGACTCTGCCCGATGACGTAGTCGTCGAGGACCTTGCAGATCTCCTTCGGAGTGGGCACCCCGTCACGGCTCTTGACGAGGTGCGTCTTATGCTCCTCGCGGATGATGTCCATGCAGAGCTCGACGCACTCGTCGCAGATGAAAACGGTCGGACCAGCAATGAGCTTGCGCACCTCGTGCTGCGACTTGCCGCAAAACGAGCAGTACAACGTGTTTTTAGAGTCTCCAGCCTTGCTCATCGTCACTCCTGGCCCGACCGACAACGGGCGCCCAGCCGCACGCCGGGAACGTTAATTAGCCATGCTGCCGCTGGCACTAGGCCCTGACAAGCAGCTCAGTTCAAAGCAAATGCTGGACCAGCCCTCAACGGCGCTGATCGTCATCCGTGCTGACCGCCTTCTTCTGAACTACCTCATCGAGCAATCCGAACCCAAGCGCCTCTTCGGCCGACATGTACGTATCGCGATCAAGCTTCTGCTCGATCTGTTCCAACGTCCGACCGGTGTGAACCTCGTAGATCTCGTTCAGTCGCCGACGCAGATACAGGATCTCTCGCGCCTGGATTTCGATGTCGCTCGCCTGGCCCTGAGCGCCGCCCGATGGCTGATGCACCATGATCCGCGCATTCGGCAACGCGTACCGCTTCCCCTTTTCGCCGGCCGCCAAGAGCAGCGAGCCCATGGACGCCGCCTGTCCGATACAGACGGTACTCACCGGGCTCCTTATATACTGCATCGTATCGTAGATCGCGAGACCGGCTGAGACTACGCCCCCTGGGCTGTTTATGTAGAACGAGATCTCTTTAGACGGATTGACACTTTCTAAGAACAGCAGCTGCGCCGAAATGAGCGCCGCAACCTGGTCATAGACCGGCCCCGTGAGAAAGATGATCCGCTCCTGAAGCAGTCTCGAATAGATGTCAAACGCCCGCTCGCCGCGCGAGGTCTGCTCGACCACCATGGGCACGAGAGCGTTGCTATAGATCTCGACCGGATCGCGGTCACGCATTCGTCTACCCCGCCCACTTGTGGTTTGTCGTCAAACCGTCATCCAACATAGATCACGCTTGAGCGTTTGCGAGCCCCCGCCCGATTACGCTGCCTCGCCCGCGGCCTCCATCAGCTCCTCCGGCAAGGCGGCGAGCTCCTCGGGCGAGACCACCTTCTCCTCGACTTTCGCCAGCTCCAAGACGTAGTCGACCACCTTGTTCTCATACAGAGGCCCGCGAAGCGTCTCGGCCGCTCGTGGATTGGCGCGGAAGAACTCCATGACCTGCTGTTCCTGACCCCGGTAGCGCGCCGCTTCCGCGCGCATCGCTCCAAACAGCTCGTCCTGCCCGACTTGAATGCCGTTCAGCCGCCCGATTTCGGCCAGCAGCAATCCAAGCTTCACTCGCCGATCCGCGATCCTCCGGTAATCGGCCCGCAGCACCTCGTCATCCTTCTCACGATCCTCCTCGTCGAGCTTGCCCGCCGCGCGGTCGGTCTCGATCTGGCGCCAGATCTGTGCAAACTCCGCGTCCACCATCGACGCCGGCGCTCCAAAGTCGGTCCGCTCGGCCAACGCGTCGAGCAACTCACGCTTGATCCGCAGCCGTGACAGCTGCCGGTACTCCTGCACCATCCGCTCGCGGATCGCATCGCGGACGCGGCCAATCTCCTCGAAGCCGATCTTCTTGGCGAGCTCGTCGTCGATCTCCGGAGTGCTCGCCGTCTTGAGTGCTTTAGCCACGACCTCGAAGTCAGCTGGCTTACCTGCGAGCTCAGTTGCCTGATATGTTTCGGGAAACGTCACCTGGATCGTGCGCGTTTCGCCGGGAACGATCCCAACAAGCTGGTCGGTAAAGCCCGGTATAAAGCCGTCGCCACCGACCTCGATCGACACGTCATTCGCCGTGCCTCCTTCAAAGGCAACCCCGTCGATCCGCCCCACAAAATCAGTCACCAGTATGTCGCCGCGATCGGCAGGCCGCCCCTCCCCGACGTCCTCAACGGACCGGTTCTGCTTAGCCACCTCGGCGAGAGCCTTGTCGATCGTTTCATCGCTCGGCACCGCGACAAGCCGGGTGAGTGAGATCGACCCCAGATCAGGCACCGTGATTTCCGGCAGCAGTTCCATCTCGACGGTAAAGCTGAGGTCGGTCCCCTCGGTCTCGCCAGGTTGTTGCAAGTCCACCTTTGGCTGCATGGCCGGCCGCAGCCCGCGCTCCTCCAGCAATTTGTCGGTCGCCTCCGTGACGCTCTGCTCGAGCACCTCAGCCTGCACGGCGGTCCCGTAACGCTGGCGCACGACCGACATCGGCACCTTGCCGGGCCGAAACCCTGGCAGCTTTAGTCCGCGACCGAGCTCCGCCAGCCGTTTGTCGCGTCGACCCTGCATCTCGTTGGCAGGCACCACGACGGAGAAGCCGCGCCGAAGCCCATCGGAGAGCGTCTCGGTAACCTGCATGACGAAAGCCTTCCTGATCAGATCCAATGAGCGAGCCTGGTGCGGGCGGAGGGACTTGAACCCCCACGACTTGCGCCACCAGAACCTAAATCTGGCGTGTCTACCAATTCCACCACGCCCGCCGCACCGGATCGCTTACGTCAGCAAGGACCCGCCATCAAGTCGTCGTGCGGCTGCCAGTGCGCCTGGAAGGCGATCGGCCAGATCTTCGGCGATTAGGCCGGTGCCCGCCTGCCGTCCCGCCTCGCCGTGCAGCCACACCGCAGCGGACGCCGCCTCAAATGGCGCCATCCCGTTGGCCAGCATCGCACCAACAATCCCGGCCAGAGTATCTCCTGTTCCAGCTGTCGCCAGCGCCGGCGTCGCGTGAACGTTGATCGTCGCCCGACCACCCGGCTCGGCCACGATCGTGTCGGGTCCCTTCATCACCATGACCGCGCCCGTCTCGCGCGCGGCGGACCGTGCCGCCGACAGCCGATCGGTCCCCGGATCTCCGAACACGCGCTTGAACTCACCCGCGTGCGGCGTCAGCACCGCAGCACCACGCAGACGCATCGGGGCGCCGGCGCACGCCGCGAGCGCTCCGCCATCGACCACCACCAAGCGATCCGCCCCCAGCAGCTCCGGCAGGCAAGCGTCCGCCTCCTCCGGCGTCAGTCCAGGCCCGCAAACCCAAACGCGACGTCTCTCGTCCTGCAGCATCAACGAGAGCTCGCCCTTCTCGACGATCAAGCCCGTCTCGGCTCCTCCGTAAGCCTCCAAGCCCCAGAGCGCCGCGATCCGCACCAGCCCGGCCCCGGCGCGACGAGCCGCCTGCGCTGCCAGACGCGCGGCACCGCCCATCACGGCGCCGCCCACAACGCTGACCGTCCCGCGCACATATTTATGGTCCGAGTTTCTTTCCGTCCGAAGCCGCCACACGCCCGGCTCATTACGCCAGACCGACACCGTCACCCGGGCGAGCACGCCGGCCGGCATCCCGATCGGCGCCAACAGCAACCGCCCGCACAGCTCCCGCCCGGGAGAGAGCAGATGTCCCGGCTTGAGCCGAACGAATGTCACCGTCATCTCCGCCGCCCGGACTTCGCCGAGCCTAGCACCAGTCGCACCGTCGATGCCGCTCGGCACATCGACTGCAAGCACCCTTCGCGCCGCTGCGAGCACGTTGCTCACCGCCGGTTCCACCGCACGAGACAACCCAGCTCCGAACACCGCATCGACGACCAGCCCCGCGCGCTCGACCTCGGCGCGGGCGAACGGCACCATCGGCCCACGCCAGCGTGAAGCGGCGAGCGCCGCGTCAGTGCCCTCACGTGGCGCTGCGAGTGGACCGACCGCCACCGGCCAACCGCGCGCCGCCAACAGTCTCGCCGCGACATACCCATCGCCGCCATTGTTTCCCGGACCCGCCAAGACCAGAACCCGACAGGGTGCAAACTGCGACATGACGGCGCGTGCGACCGCCCGGCCCGCGTTCTCCATCAGAGCGAGAGAGGGCATCTCGGCTGCCGCCAGCCGGTCCGCCTCCCCCATCTCGGCCGGAGCCAGCAGTTCGTCACGGGATCGGTTCATGCTGTTCATCTCCGACCGCACAAATGGACCAACGCACGTGGGCGACGTAAGCCACTGCAGAGAACGCCAGCCGGAGCCCGCCCATGACAATGCCGCAGAACCTAGACACCATGTCCGCCGTTTGGGGGGTTGTTCTGGCCGTCCATATCCTCGCCATGGCCACCTGGGTCGGCGGCCTCGCCTTTATTCTCTTCATCGTCCCATCGAGCCTAGGGCTTCTCGATGGGACGCCGCGTATCAGCGTTCAACTGCAGTCGCTCCGCCGCTTCTTTCGTCTCGTTTGGCACATCATGCCGATCAGTCTGCTGACGGGCTGGGCCATGCTGGTGGGCAAGGAAGGTGGCTTCGCGCACGCGCCCTGGTATGTGAATGGCATGCAGGGTCTCGCCATCCTGATGGTGATCGTCTTCATGTGGATCTTTTTCGGCCCCTATCGCCGTCTACGGCGCGCGATCCGCCCGCAGCCGCAGATGCTCGACACCGTTCGCTCCCTCATCACCACCAATCTGGTGCTCGGCGCGGCCACGGTGACGATCGCCTGCCTCGGCCATTTCGCAACCCAATAGATGTGCGGGTTTGGGGCAGAGCCCCGACCTCAACCCCGCGGCTCAGCCGGCGTATCGTTCGACCAGGCCGCGAGCCGCGCCGCGGTGCTGAACATCGCCGTGTGCGAGAAGGCTTGCGGGAAATTTCCCACCAGCCGCTTGGCCTCGACATCATACTCCTCTGACAGCAGTCCCAGGTCGTTGCGCAAGGCCAGCAGCCGCTCAAACAGCGCGCGCGCCTCAGCTTCACGCCCCTGCATCGCATAGGCGTCCGCCAACCAGAATGAGCAGGCGAGGAACGCACCCTCGTTGCCCTCCAATCCATCAACGCCGCCTTCAGTCCGGTAGCGAAGGACGAACCCGTCCTGCAGAAGCTCTCGCTCGACCGCCGCCACCGTGCCCGCGATCCGTG
>CAXUIA010000012.1:0-903 GCA_964250835.1 uncultured Acetobacteraceae bacterium
GATCACGACGTTGAGCAACCTCGCCAAGACAGCGCCAGCGGCGAAGGCGGCGGCAGTGGCGGGCCTCGCCCCAAACAGCTTGGGCGCGGATGTGCTGACGGGCGCCGGTGCGCTTGGGGGTGCGGCGGCGCGGCAGGCGGCGGAGTTCGAGCACGCGCTGCATGACTTTCGAGAGGTCGGCCCGTGGATGCGGTCGATCCTGGGCGATCCAGTCCGGCGCTTGCAGGTGCTGAGCGCGCTGGCACGGCTGTTGTTTGTGCTCGCGGCGGCGTTGTTGGCGACTTTCGCGTGCAATCGGCTGGTGACGCGGCCGGTTGGCGTGCTTGCGCGGTGGTCATCGGCAACGGCGCCCGAGCTGGGTGACGAGCCGGTCGACGAGGGTGCAGAACTCGGGCGCGACGAGGAGATCGACCGGACGCGGCACAGTCTCCGGTTCAGGCGGCTGCTGCATGCGCTCGCGCGACTGCCGCTCGCGCTGGGACATCTGCTGCTGGAGCTGGTTCCGGTGCTCGGCTTTGCGATCGTGGCCGGGTTGTTCGAGGCCGTGAGCTTCCTGGGCAACCCGGAAAGCCGTCTCGTGGTCTCGACCGCGCTCCGCTGCTTCATCGTCGCGGGGCTGCTGATCGCGGTGGTCAACACGCTGTTTGCGCCGAAGTCGCCGTCGTTGCGGCTGGTGTTGGTGAGTGATCGCGTCGCACTCAGGATCCGGTTCTGGCTGCGGCTGATGTTGCTGGTGGGCGCCTGGGGGTTCTCGTCGATCGCGGTGATGCAAACGCTGGGCTTGTCCAGCTTCGCGTCGCTCGCCCTGGCCAAGATCCTGATGCTGGTCGAGCACACGTTGCTGGCCTGCCTGATCGTGCAGGGCCGGCGCGATGTTGCGCGGCGGCTGCAGCCGCCGCGGCG
>CAXUIA010000012.1:913-8434 GCA_964250835.1 uncultured Acetobacteraceae bacterium
CCGCGGCTCAGCGGGTTCATGCGACGCGTACTCGGCGCGATGGCCAACCGTTGGTGGGTCTATGCCCTGGTTCTCAATTATGGACTTTGGCTGGTTTGGGCGTTCGACATCAAGAATGGCTACACCCAGCTGTGGTCGAACAGCGTCAAGATGCTGCTCGTGGTGGTTACTGCGCGGCTGATCCTGACGGCCGTGCTGGGAGGACTGGCGCGGGGTCTGCACGTTGACGAGATCGCGGTCGAGCATCCATGGGTGCGTGCGCGTGCGGGACGCTACTATCCGTTTGTGCGCCGGCTGGTCACGCTCGGGATTTTCGGCCTGACGATGATCACGGTTCTGCAGGTTTGGGGCGTCAACACGCTGTCGTGGTTCGACCAGGGCGCGCTTGGGACGCGGCTGTTCTCGGCGCTCGTCGGCATCCTGGCGGCGCTCACGGTCGGAGTGCTGATCTGGGAGAGCGCCAACATCGCGCTCGATCAGCATCTGGACCGGCTCGGACGCGATCCTGCGGGCGGGGCGGCAAAGGTGGCGCGTCTGCGCACGCTGCTGCCGATCCTGCGCATTGTTCTCTCCATCGTGCTGGTGGCGATCGTGGGCTTGACGATCCTTTCGGAGATTGGCGTGAACATCGCTCCGCTTCTCGGAGGTGCGGGGATTGTGGGCGTGGCGATCGGGTTCGGATCGCAGAAGCTGGTGCAGGATTTCATCACCGGCATCTTTCTGCTGCTCGAGAACACGATGCAGGTCGGCGATTGGGTGACGGCGGGCGGTCTGTCAGGATCGGTGGAGCATCTGTCGATCCGCACAATACGGCTGCGCGCGGGCGACGGGTCGGTTCACATCATCCCGTTCTCGTCGGTCACGACGGTGACGAACACCAATCGCGGATTGGGCAACGCGCCGGTGAGCGTCGACATCGACCCAGGCGAGGATGCCGACGAGGCGGGCGAAGTGCTCAAGCAGGTCGCGCTGACGCTGCGCGACGATCCGGATTACAAGGACGGGATGCTGAGCGACCTGCAGTATTGGGGTGTCGACAAGGTGACGAGCCAGGCGGTGACGCTGGTCGGGCAGATCGTGTGCACCGACAAGTCGCGCTACGGGGTGCAGCGGGAGTTCAATCGCCGGATGAAGGTCGCGTTTGCCGAGCATGGGATCAGGCTGGCGGCGCCGCCGCAATCGGTCGTTGTGCTGCGCGACGCGGCTTCGCTTGAGCCGAGCCGGCCGGCAATCGGACACGACGATGACGGGCCGACGACGGTGACCGAGAGCCCGCCGACGGCGGCGCTGGGACATGCGCAGTGAACGGTTTGGAGAAAGCCGCCGCCGGACTTCGGGAGAGCGGGTTTGCGTTCGCGCCGGCCGACGAGATGCGGGCGGCACTGGGTGAGGCGGCACTGTCGGATTGGGGCGGATTTGCCGGCAGCTGGGATGATCTGGGGCCGGATCTGTATATGGCCGATGGCGGACGATATCGGCGGCGCCGGCACGCGGCGTTTGCCGCGGACGTCACCGGGTTCACGCGCAAGCCGGACCAGCCGCATTACCAGAGCCGGGACTACAACCCACTCAATGGCGGGGTAGCGCGCTGGTTTGCGCCGATGGACGAGGAGGTTGCGTCGCATGGGGCGCTTCGGGCGATCCTGCACGTTTCGCGGGAGGTGTTCCGGTCGGTGGCGCCAGCGGAGCGGCGGCCGGACCCGTCGCATGTCGAGCTGCACCAGTTCCGGATCGAGGCGAGGGCGGACGAGGTCGGGCAGCCAACGCCGGAAGGCATGCACCGCGACGGCGTCGACTGGGTGCTGGTCCTGCTGGTCGCACGCGAGAACGTGGCGTCGGGCGAGACGAGGATCCTGTCGAACGATCGCCGTCCGCTCGGGTCGTTCACGCTGGCGCGTCCGCTCGATAGCGCGTTTGTCGATGACGAACGGGTTTTCCACGGTGTGACTGGGATCGCGCCGGTCGATGCCGCGCGCCCGGCGTGGCGGGACGTGCTGGTGGTGACGTTCCGCCGGGCCTAGTCGGGATCCTGCCTCGAACCAAGCTGGGCGCGGAGCGTGACCCGCATCATCGATTGTCCGACAGGCCTTTCTTCTTAAGTTCGGCAAGGGCCGGTGGGGTCTTGGTGAGGTCCAGCCCCATGCCCCTGAGAACGGCAGGCTCCTTGGTGAACTGGATGTCCTTATATTGGACGACCTCGACGCGATTGCCCCATGGATCGAGGAAGTCGAGGAGAGGCCCATCCAGCAATGTCGCACCGGCTCTCTCCGCCAAGGATCGCAAAAGCGAGCGGTCATCCACCACCAGTCCGAAATGCCGATGGCTGGGAGCGGCGCGCACCGGTCCCTTCATCAAAGCGATGAACTGGTCGCCCAGATCGATGAATGCGGCGTCTTTGGATTTGGTCCGCAAACGGATTTCAAAGATCTGCCCGTAGAACGCGAGCGCTGCCTCGATGTCGCCCACCTCCAGCGCGATGTGGTTCAGTCCCACGATCCTTGGAAGACCGGAAGCGGCTTCTGCGCCCTTGCTCATGCCAGCTGGCGGTCGGGGGTCCTGCTGCCGCACCATGCGACATCTCGCGTTGCGAGAAATCCTGGGCGGGTCCAGCCGGCACGATGCCTGTAGGGTCGAGCCATGGGTGGCTCTGGTAGTAGTGGCGCTTGATATGCTCGAAGCTGACCGTCTCAGCGATGCCGGGGATCTGATGCAGCGACCGGGTCAGGCGTAATAGCGCAGGGTAGTCGACGAGACGCCTGACGTTGCATTTGAAGTGCCCGTGATAGACGGCGTCGAACCTGATGAGCGTCGTGAACAGCCGCCAGTCGGCCTCCGTGATGCTGTCGCCGGTGAGGTAGGATTGCAGAGAAAGCCGCGCGTCGAGCCAGTCGAGCGTATCGAACAAGGCGGCGACCGCCGTGTCATACGCCTTCTGCGTTTTTGCAAATCCGGCCCTGTAGACGCCGTTGTTCACGGTCGCGTAGATGCGCTCGTTGAGCGCGTCGATCTCGGCGCGCCTTGCTTGGGGATAGTAGTCATCGCCGGTGGCGCCGACCGCGTCGAACTGGCTGTTGAAGATGCGAATGATGTCGGCGGACTCATTGCTGACGATCGTGTTTTCGAAAGTGTCCCAGAGAACCGGGACGCTGACGCGGCCCGTGTGCTGTGCGTCTGCACGCGTGTAGACCTCGTGCAACGCCTGTGCGCCGAAGGGATCGGGAATGACGCCCTCTCCGGGCGCGAAAGTCCAGCCATCGTCGGCCATCAGCCAATGGGTGATCGATAAGCCGACCTTTGCTTCGAGCCCTTTCAAGCGGCGAAAGATCAGCGTGCGGTGGGCCCAAGGGCAGGCGAGCGAGACGTAGAGGTGGTAGCGTCCGGCCTGCGGCGGGAAACGGCCGCCGGGCTCGATCTTGCCGTTGAAGACCGCCTGCGGTCGCGCAAACGCGCCTCCGAGCGTTGGAGCCGCCGTCTCCGTGTTGGTCCAGCTGCCGTTGATCAGTAAACCCATCAGGCGCTTGCCTGAAGGCGGTAGGTCCAGTCCCGCAGCGCCGTCAGGAGGCTCGCGACGAATTTTCGCGTGGCTTCGTCGGTGAGCTTGCCATCCGCGTCGAAGCCCGTGTGCGCGGCGCTGATCATCACCTCCGGCTTGTTGAGCAGATGCGCGTCCAGATAGACAAACATCTTGCGCAGATCGTACTGCGCGCGCGCGGTGCCGAAAACCCCAGGGCTTGCGCCCATGATGGCGACAGGCTTGTTGCTGAATGGCTGGGGCTCCGTCCGCGACACCCAGTCGATCGCGTTCTTCAGCACGCCCGGTACCGAGTAGTTATATTCCGGGGTTGCGATCAGCACGGCGTCGGCGGACGCGATCGCGGCCTGCAGGCGGCTGACGGCGAGCGGGACACCTGCGGCCCTGAGATCCTCGTCGTAGAGCGGAATGTCTGCGATGTCTGCCGCGATGACCGCCACGCTCTCCGGGGCAAGCTCGGCGGCAGCGCGCAGCGCGGCGGTGTTAAACGATCCGGCGCGCAGGCTGCCGGAGATCGCGCAGAAGGTGAGGCTGGGCATGTCGTTCATTCCCTGAAACAGCTCTCGAAGCCGTTCGTTGTCCTTTTCGAAACCAAGAGTTTCATCGGCATTTCGAACAGATCCTTGCTAAACATCAAAGGTGCACCGAGAACTCCGTCATGCCGAAATCCTGCGATCGGGCGCGGGCCGAGCGCAGGAACGCGCCTGGTTCGAAATGGACGTAGGCTGCGGTCAGATCCAGGAATTTGGTAACTCGCCATGTGGTCTCGATCTGCTGTTCCACGCCCGAAAAGCGACGCGACGTGTCATCGGGAGGCACGAGCGGGAAGGTCGGCGCGGCGTAGAACGCGTCGTGGACGCTGTATCGCCAAAGGCCCTCCAGCGTGTAGTTGACCGTCACAGACTCGAGCGGATGCAGGCCGAGCGTGGCGCCAATCTGGACCAGGTTTGCCGGCGCCTCGATGGTTGCCTCCGTCGAGTAGGCGTAGTTTGGGTAGAGCGCGTTGAACGTGTGGACTGTGCCGCCCGCGCTGCCGCCGCTCAGGATGTCGGAGCGCAGGCCCAGCCGCGGCGTCCACGGTGCCTTGAGCGTCCAACCGGCGTCGCCATGCGCGGCCCACGCCCCGACATTCTTCGAGCCCAGCGAACCACCCTGCCCGATGCCGCCGATCGAGCCGTCGAAGCCGCCTGCCGACGCGAGCAGGCGCAGTCCGATGGTATGCGTCTGCTCCTTGCCCGGGCGAGGGTAAAACGCGACGTCCGGCATCGTGTTGCCGTAGTAGAAGGCGGTGATCTTTACCGGGGCGAAAGACGCCGGCGATGACGAGACGTGCAAACCCCAAAGCGTCTGTCCCGCCAGAGTGCGGTCGTCGAAGTAGCCGGGACTGACGTTGACCGGCTTGACCAGGAAAGCATCAACCCGGGCTTGGTGCAGAACGTAGAACGATTGGAAGCCGTCCCAGACCTGCCGCGCATTGGGACCATCACGCAGTCCGATCAGGGCGCCCTCGTCATAGGCCATTTCGAACCGGCCGCCGCGGACCGTCAGGTTTCCGGGGCCGACGGCGAACGCGTCGTCGGCAAATCCTTGCGCGAGGTCGCCTCGGTCTATGTCGGTCGGCAGCGGACCTGGCGCACGTCCCGCCTCTGTCTCGTTGCCCAGCTGAACGAACACCTGGAAGCCGTCATCATGCAAGTCGGCGAACAGCAGCAGGCGATGGAGGTCGTAGCCGTTCAGGCCTTCGTTGCTGTCGCCGAGCAGCGCGTTGCTGTTGATCTCAACCCGCTCCCGCAGATCTGCTCCAAAAGACAGGTACCGACCTGCGTCGCCAAGCGGAATGTATTTGAGGTCGTCGTAAAGGTTCACGCGAGCGCCCGGGAGCGCGTAATCGGAGACGTCGTCATCGTATCGGAACGGAGAGCCGGCTTGCGCCCGCGCTTGCTGGTCTAGAGCGACAGCCGCAAGAAGCTGTAGGCCGAGTTCCGCGACGAGGCCGCCAACCCTAATGCGCCGCACGGTCACGCGGACCGACGAACGCAACCCGGTAGACGATCGGGTCTACATGTTCTGCAAGCGCACCGACCTCCGCGACGTGCGCCTTTGCTGACGCGCTGGCCATCATCGCTTCGAGGTCGGCATGGCTTTCCCACTGCACGTAATTCACGACTCGATGGCCGTCGACACTTGCGTGGATTGAGGCGCCGATGAAGCCGCTGAAAGACCGCGCGTGCTGCTCGGTGAAGTCACGCAGGGACTGAACCACGGCGTTTTGACGTTGGGGTGTGACCGTGAAGGTGTTGATCAAGGTGATGATTTCACTTGTATCGTCGATGACTGCACGCATGCATTGCCGCCTTTGAAATGCGATTACGTCCCGAGTTTGGAGATGATCTCCTCGGCCATGATCGTCTGCGCCGTCCGGCCTTCTTGTGTCCCGAAGTTGCTGACGAGCTCGGTGACGACCTGATTGACGACCGTGACGGTGATGCCGAGATCGCGCAGCCGATGGTATGTCAGTGTGTCACCCAACGCCGACATCGTCCCGCAGGCGTCGGCGACAACCATAACCTTGTAGCCCAGCTTCTGAGCATCGACGGCGGCCCAGAACAGGCAGATGTCCGTGGTCAATCCTGCAAGGATGATGTTGGGCCGGACGATCTCCTGCACGCCCTGGCGGAGATCGCCGGCGTCCCAGCAACTTAACTCTCCGCCGCGCTTGTAACGTCGCTCGAATGCGTCCGGCGCGAGTTCGCTGATGTCCGGGATGGTCGGGCCGACGTAATCTTCCATCGTAGTTGTGAGAACCAGGGGCATCGCGTAGGCCATTGCCATGCGCGCGAGAACACGGCAGCTTGCAATTGTCGTTGCCTTGGGCAGGCTTTTCACCCAGTTGATTGTCATTGTCTGATGATCGACGAGCATCACGATGCTGTCGGATGTCGTGAAGCGCTCAAACTGCTGCAAGGGCCGCTCCTGTCCATATCATTACGGGTGCGCAAGGCCGAAGACTATCCCCTTGATTGACCAAGCGGCAGAGCTGCCAATACAAGCTTTGTCAGAACAGGATAATCCACAGAAATGGAAAACAGTTTCTCAATGGCAGGATAAGCTTTGCGGATGGACCACTTACGAGATCTGGCCCTGTTCGTCGCGGTCGCGGAGACAAAGAGCTTCACAAGGGCTGCCGCCCTGCTCGGCATACCGACATCGACCCTGTCTCGTCGGATCGCCGACTTGGAAGCCTCCATGGAGCTGAATCTTCTGGTTCGTAGCACGCGCCAAGTCGAGCTGACGGAAGCCGGCGCTCTCTACTTGTCCCTTGGAGAAGGGATTGTCGCCGCCGCGCGCGAGGCTCATCAGCAGGTGCGCGGGCTTGTTGAACGACCGCAAGGCACGCTTCGCATGTCCGTTGAAGCTGAGATCGGCCCTCGGCTCGTCGCACCTGTTCTGGCGGAGTATCTGGAGCGCTACCCCGAGGTGCGGATTGATCTGGACCTGTCGCCGCGCAGGGTCGACCTGCTGTCCGAAGGATTTCACCTCGCGATCCGGATCGGCAGGCTGCCGGACTCCGGACTGACCGTCAGGCGGCTGGCGATGCTGAGCGCCAGCCTCTACGCAGCGCCGTCCTATGTGAAGAGCCGTGGCGCGCCCGAGCACCCGGCGGATCTGACTGGACACGCCCGTATCCATCTTTTGCACAAGGGAGACGGCGGGGAATGGCGCCTGATGAAAGGCGGTGAGGTGGTCGAGGTGCCCTCGAACAGCGTTCTGTGCGCGAACAACATGACCATGATCCGCCATCTTGCTCGCTTCGGCATAGGGATCGCGGTGATCGACGACCTCATGGCCAGTGACGACGTGGACCAGGGCCTCCTGCAACCAGTCCTGCCCGGCTGGGCGCTGGAGCCGCTGCCGCTGTCGATACTCACGCCGACCCGCTTGCTCGCGGCGAAAACGCGCGCGTTTGTCGATTTGCTGACACAACACGC
>CAXUIA010000012.1:8444-8741 GCA_964250835.1 uncultured Acetobacteraceae bacterium
GGCCTGAGCCCGTGACGGCGCCCGGAGGGGCAAAAGCCCTGGTGCTAGTTGCTGGACTTGGCGGCGAGCTTGTAGAGGTAGCTCGTTCCGGTGACGCCGAGATGCCCGGTGAGCGTGCCTCTGCTCGGACCGGCAAGGGTAAGCGTCTCGTTGTGAGCGCTCGTGGCCACACCGGAGCTGGTGGTGGCGTCGACGCGGCAGCGACCGTCGAGACAGCGAAATGTGCCGGTCACGCCGGCATCGGGAAGTCGCGAGATCCCGACCCAGCTGTCGACGAGTTCACCGTCGCTGCCGGCG
>CAXUIA010000012.1:8751-14226 GCA_964250835.1 uncultured Acetobacteraceae bacterium
AATTTGCCGTCGAGCGTGTCGGGGCCAAAGCTCAAGCTGACATTGTAAGTTGCGGCCCGCACAGGGAGCACGTTCGGGACGTTCAGGTCCGATCCCATGCCGGCGGGAACGGCTGCCATGGTCCGAAGCGCGTTGTTCCAAAATGCACGGGTGTGTTCGGGAACGTCCTCGCCGCCGGTGATGTCGGTGGCGAGCCCATACTCGTAGATGACGCCGTGTCGGAGAAAGGTGCCAAGGCGTTCGCCGAGGTTCGGGAATGGCTGCGGCAATGGAGCGAAGACGTTGCCGAGATCGCTGTGTTCGGCGAAGTCGGAGTAGATGATCGCTCGAATGGTTTGCGTCGCGTCCGAGAACCGGCCGCCGTCGGAAGCAAGCGCGCGAATGATCTCCTTTTGCGGCGGGTTGGAGGCGTCGATTTTCTGCTCGTCCATGGGACGTTTGCCGGCCAAATAGATCCGCGTGAGAGCGCCGCCGAAGTCACGGGCGAAGAAGCGCTGCTGTTCGGCGATTCGCGTCGTGGGATTGGCTTGCAGCAGATAAACGTGCTGGGCGTCGCGGGCCCGCTCCTCGTCCGTCAGGCTGGGCCAGCAGCCGTGCCACATCTCGGCGCTCTTCCCTTGCGCCGGCGAGAGGCGCACGACGGTGACGCTTTCGCCGGGCGTGAGCGTCGCGCGTAGCTTCTCCATGAGAGCCGGCGCCCACGCGGTGTCGCCGTCGACCATCATCATGTCATCGACGTAGACAACCGATTGGCGAACGGTGGCGAGCTTGCACCATTTGGGATCGAGACCGGCGGCGCCGAAAAGCTGCGCGTGCGCTACGGTCGGCAACGCGAGCACCGCCAGCATGCAGGCGATCCTCATGCGAGCGCCTCGACATAGTCGATGTCGATCCGGTGCGGGAGCGTGCGGAGATTGCGCGCATCGATCGTGTCGGATGAGGATGGTTCGGGATCGTCGCTGGTGATGATGGCGCCCGAGCGCTGCGCCTCATCGGCAAGGGCGGCGCGATAGGCGGCGAGATTGCGCAGTATGGCCGAACGGATAGCGCGCATGACGGCGAGTTCGTGGGCCTGCACCTGTGCCAGCATCTCCGATTGAGGCCGTACGCGGGCCCGCCGCGCTTCGGCGGCCGTTCGACGTTCCGCCAGCTCACGCTCGGCGCGCGCATTGGAGACTTCGCGTTCCTGTTTAAAGGGCCGGTCGATCTTCAAGAACCGACGCTGCCACAGGTGGAACTGCTGGGTCGCCGCCATGTGGGCCGGATCCTCGTCGTGGCAGAAGAAAGACAGAAAGCAGCCGACGAGCCAGGCGAGCAGGTTGGCAAGCATGGAGATCAGGACATCGCGCGACGGGTCGAAATCGATGTTGGCCTGCGCGCCCAGAATGTTTTGGGCGGGCTGCGCCGAGGCCTGGTGCATGACGACGGAAAAGCGCGCGAAACCGGCGAACAGCAGGACGCCGAAGAGGGCGAGCGTGCCAATCCCGATCAGGCGCTTGGAGGCAGATTGCTGCATGGCATCGCGATGTCGGCCGAACCGGTGACTCCACTGCTTGAAGACGATGCCGTGCGCGTGGCTCGCAAAGGCCATCGCGATAGCGAGTATGGCGGTTGCACCAATCGCCATCGCCGGGATGCCGAAGAAGAGAACGAGCGTGTCGTAGTTGATCAGCCATTCGGCGGCGCCAACGCCCAGCAGGGCCACCCAGTAGAGCGGGTGATGGGCGCGCATGTTGGCATCCCGGTTTCCATGCGCGAGCCGGCTCGCCTCGAAGCGGGACCGTGCCTCGAGATAGCGATCATTGGTTTCGCGCCAGGCATGGTCTTCGGCGGCGCGGCGGATGATCGCCTCCTGCTCCTCGCGGGCACGGGCTTCGAGCGACGCGGTCTCCTGCTCGAGCGCTTTGGCTGACTCCAGATCGGGCATCGAGGGCTCGATGGCCACGTCGAATGCGGCGCGGGTTGCGCGCCAGTCGGCGACGAGCTGTCGTGCGGGTTGGATGATGGCAAGCCGCTCGCCGGCCGACAGGCCACGCGCATCGAGGCTGATGTGACCGGACTGCGCTTCCTCGCGGGCGGCGATGGCGAGCGAGGCAGGGTCGGCGAGAAGTTCGCCCGCCCGGCCGGGTGGAAAGGCCGCCACTTGGCCGAGCGCATCGATGAGAGGTTGCGACCTCGCTTGCTTGGTTCGGGTGGTTCCGGCGCTCACGAGGTGAGTATGACCGGTATCGCGTGGAGAAGGCCAGAGGTGCGGCGGATCGACGCCGGTGTCACTGGATGGTGAAGCCGCCGTCGATGACCAGGTTCTCACCGTTGATCATGCCGGCCGCGCCGCTGGCGAGATAGAGGGCGGCAAGCGCGATCTCCTCGGGTTGAGCGAAGCGCCGGGACGGGATACGCAGCTTCATGGCTTCCCCGACGTCGCCGGCCCATGCTTTGCGGCCGAGCTCGGTTTCGACGACGGTGGGGCTGATGGCATTGATGTTAATCCCGCGCGGTCCCCATTCCAGGGCGAGCACCTTGGTCAAGCTGACGATGGCGGCTTTGCTGGCGCAGTAGGCGATGTGCGCGTCGAGTGCCACGATGGCGGCCTGGGACGCCATGTTGACGATCCGGCCGCCGCCTTGCGCCAGCATGCGCCGGCCGACGAGCTGAGAGACCATGAACGGCGCGCGCAGGTTGACCGCCATCGTGGCGTCCCAATCGGCGATGGCGAGGGTCTCGGCTGCGGCGAGGCGAACGATGCCGGCGTTGTTGACGAGCACGTCGATCCTGCCCGGGATGGCGTTGATTGCGGCTTGGAGTGCACTCGCGTCGGTGACGTCGACGACCTGGGCGGTGTGCGGGCCATTGGGGAGGGCGCGCGCGGCCGTCTCGACGTCGGTGGCGCGGTCGATCAAGGCGAGGGTCGCGCCGCGTTCGGCGAATGCGGTTGCAATTGCGTGGCCGATGCCGGCGGCGGCACCGGTGACGAGGACTTGCTGGTTGGAGAAGTCGAAGGCTTGATCGAAGGAGAAGGTCATAATTGCCTCCGGCGGCTGGGGCATTTGCCCCAGACCCCGTTTGTTAGGCGGTCTGGGTGCGCTGCGCCCAGCAGGGTGTGCGGCAGAGCCTCAAGACTTCACTGCTCCGCGTAGTGCCCATCCGCAAGATCCTTGCGCACCAGGGCGGGCAACTCGTCGAGGAACTTTTGCGGATGAACGAAGAGCTGATCGTAGTAATGCGCCACGTTGTCTTTGGTGATCTGCGGCATGATGAACATGGCGACCGCGGGGACTGGCTTACCCTGGATGTGATCAACGGCGACCTGCACGGCCATGCCGAGTTCGAGAAGCCCGTCCTGGAGATTGGTTTCAATCTCGTCGCCTGCGCGAACGGCGCGCATGCCGTCCTTGATGCCGTCGACGCCGCTGATCGGGATCTTGCCGGCGAGGTTCTTCTCGCGCATCGCCTGGATGGCGCCGATCGCCATGTCATCGTTTTCGCCGATGACGCCGTTGATCTGGTTGCCGTAGCGCGATAGCCAGTCCTGCATGATGCTGTAGCCGAGATTGCGGGTCCAATTGCCCGGCTGCATGGCGAGAAGTTTCACGTCGGGGTTCTTGGCGAGCACGTTCTTGATGCCCTGCGTGCGGTCGATTTCGCCCGATTGGCCGAGCGGGCCTTGCAGGACGACGATCCCGCCTTTGCCGTGGATGGCGTCGACAAGGGCTTGGGCTTCCTGCTCGCCGGCCTTCACGTCGTCGGGCCCGACATAGGAGACGGCGTCCTTCTGCGTACTTGGACTAACCGTCAAGTTGACGGTGATGACGGGGATGCCGGCCGCTTTGGCCGCGGCGACCTGTGGGCCGAGAGTGGAGGAGTTGACGGCCGCGATGATGATCGCATCGACCTTCTGGTTGATGAATTGCTGGATCTGCGAGATTTGAGTGTTGACGTCCGAGCGCGCCGAATTCCAAAGGATCGACGCGCCGTTTGCTTTCGCGACGGACTCGGCGCCGCCTTTGCCGGCAGAGATGAACGAGCTCATATCGTAGACGGTGTAGCCGATCACCGGATGCGCCTTGTCGGCGAGTGCGGGTGAGATAAGGGCGGCGGTAGTGAGCAGGGCAAGGGTCAGATGCTTGAGCGTCACGGTCGTTTCCTTTGTTGTTCAGTCGTCCGTCCGGTGGGTGACGCTGTCGACGAAGACGGCGCCGATAATAATCAGGCCTTTGACGATGAGCTGGTAGAAAGGCGAGACGTTGACGATGTTCAGGCCATTATCGAGCACGCCGATGATGAGGAAGCCAAAGATGGTTCCGATCAGCGAGCCGCGGCCGCCGGCGAGACTGATGCCGCCGATGACGGCCGCCGCAATCGCGTTGAGTTCGTAACCGGTGCCGCTGTTGGCGATGCCGGCGGTAGCGCGCGCGGCAAGCAGCACGCCGGCGATGCCGGCGAGCACGCCGGAAATCGTGTAGACGGCGAAACGGGTGGTGCGCAGGTTCACGCCGGCGACGCGTGCAGCATGCGCGTTGCCGCCGACGGCGTAGATGTGCATGCCAAAACGGGTGCGTGACAGGACGAGCCACGCGAGGGCGACGACGACGATCATTATCGCAACCGGTATCGAGAGGCCCCGGATTGTTCCTGACAAGGACAAGAACTCGTCGGAGAGACCGGAGATCGGCTGGCCATCGCTGAAGACGAAGGCGAGGCCGGAGGCGACCGTCATGTTGCCCAGAGTCGCGACAAATGGCGGAACCTTGGCGATGGCGACGAGAGCGCCGTTGAAGGCGCCGATCGCGCCACCGGCGGCGACGCCGAGGGCCACCGCTTCCGCGCAGGTGAGCGCACCGTCGTTCTGCGCCAGAAGTGCGGCGACGACGCCGGAGAGCCCGACGATGCTGCCGACGGACAGATCGATGCCGCCGGTCAGGATGACGAACGTCGCACCAGTCGCAAGCAACGCGTTGGCCGCGACCTGGATCAGGATCACGTTGGCGTTCGAGACCGTCAGGAACGAGCGGTTCGAGACGGCGAGGACAACGATGAAAATCGCGAGAATGATGACGAGCGCGTAGCGGAGTGCGGCGCGTTGCAGGGCGGCGGCGTTCCAGGTCCGCTCGCCTGCGTGAGCAGCTGCGGTGATGTCGCTCACGCGGCTCTCCCCATGGCGAGGCGCAGGATGCGTTCCTGGTCGAGCTCGTCGGGTCCCAATTCGCCCATCACGTTGCCGGCACGGATAACGAGCACGCGGTGCGACAGGTTGATGAGCTCGGGCATGTCGGAGGAGGCGAGCAGGATCGCGACCCCACGCGCGGCCAGCTCGTTGATAAGGCGGTAAAGTTCGCTGCGGGCGCCGACATCGATGCCGCGGGTGGGCTCATCGAGGATCAGAACACGCGGCGGATCGCTGACCAGCCAGCGCGCGAGTGCCACTTTTTGCTGATTGCCGCCGGAGAGATGGCCCACTTTCTGATTGAGATGCGC
>CAXUIA010000012.1:14236-15788 GCA_964250835.1 uncultured Acetobacteraceae bacterium
TTCGCTCGAGCACGTCGAGCGAACTGGCGCGGCGCCTGGTGTTGTCGATCAGGCCGGCCGGACCGGTGAACTCGCGCAGGTGCGGCAATGTGACGTTGTCGAGAATGGACATCGTGGTGAGTATGCCGGCGAGCTTGCGGTCTTCCGGCACCATGGCGAGGCCACTGCGGATCGAATGATCCATGTCGCCGAGCTTGAGCGTCTTGCCGTCGAGGATGACGGTGCCGGTCGCGTGACGGAGACCGAAGATCGCTTCGAGCATTTCGCTTCGGCCTGCACCGACGAGACCGCCAAGCCCGAGGATTTCGCCCCGGCGCAGCGTAAAGGAGACCCGCGCGTCGTAGCCTTGGACGTGCAAGTCGCGCACTTCGAGAACCGGGCTCGTGCCGGTGCCGATGTCGCGATCGGGAAACAGTTCGGTGATTTCGCGGCCGACCATGTCGGCAATGATCTGGTGTTCGGTGAGTTCCCGGGTTGGAGCGTGACGGATGATGGCACCGTCGCGCATGATGGCGACTGTGTCGGAGATCCGTTCGATCTCCTCCATGCGATGGCTGGTGTAGAGGATGCAGACGCCGCGTTCGCGCAGCAGAGCAATGACGCGGAAGAGTTGTTCAGTCTCGCGCGAGGACAGCGCCGAGGACGGTTCGTCCATCAGCACGATGCGGGAGTCGCGCGACGTGGCCTTGATGATTTCGACCATCTGGGTCGCGGCGACGCCCAGGCGCTTCATCGGCAGGGTGGGATCGATGTCGAGGCCGACGTCAGTCAGCATGGTGCGGGCGGTGGCGATCATCTCGCGCCGCTTGACGAGACCGAAAAGGCCGGTGCGCTCACGGCCGATGAGCAGGTTTTGCCAGACCTGCATGTCGGGGATCGGCGCCAGCTCCTGGGGGATGATGGAGACGCCGAGGGACTGCGCGATCATCGGATCGAAACGCGTCACCGTGCGCCCGAACAGGGAAATAGTGCCCGCGTCTGGCGTGAGCTGGCCCGCGATGAGCTTAAAGAGGGTGGACTTGCCGGCTCCGTTCTCGCCCGCGAGCACGTTGACGGTGCCAGGCATGAAGTTGACCGAAATCGCGCGCAGGACGGGAACGCCCTCGAAGCCCTTCGACAGACGGTCGCAGGTAACGGCGGCTTCGCTCATTGCAGGATCAGCTGGTCGACGGCGAACGCCCAGCCGTCTTGCTCGTTGCTGGGGACGACATGATTGGCGTGCGCGCGAACGGCCTCGGGCGCGTTGCCCATGGCGATGGCGAGACCGGCTGCGTTCAGCATTGGGATGTCGTTGCTCATGTCGCCGATGCAGGCCATGTGGGTTGGCTCGATGCCGAGCGACTGGGCGATGAAGAGGGCGGCAGCACCCTTGTTGGCGTGACGATTGGTGATGTCGAGATGGTAGAGCTGTGAGCGATGGATCGCGGCTTCATGGCTGAAGTCGGCGGAAAGGCTCACCTCCGCCGCGGCGATGGCATCGACGTCGCGGCTGGTCGCCATCATCTTGTGGGTTCTCGCGAGCCACGGCTCGAGATAGTCGCCGAGTTCGTAG
>CAXUIA010000012.1:15798-16988 GCA_964250835.1 uncultured Acetobacteraceae bacterium
CGAGCGCTCGACGTTCGTGATCGATGTAGGATTGATGGGGGTTGGTGAGCAGCCATCGATTGTCGGCAAACACCCAGATGTCCAATCCCGATGCTTGGAGGCGCGCGGCTATCTCCTGGCAGACGGCGTGCGGGATGACGAGCTCCTGGAGGACGCGATCGTCGGTGTCGATTACGACGGCGCCGTTGAAGCCCGCGCGCGGCGTATCGAGCGCAAGCGGGCCGATCAGGACGTTCAGACCGACGGTCGCACGGCTGCTTGCGACCGCGAGCCTGATGCCGGCGTCGCGCAGGCGGCCCACCGCGGCGAGAACGCAAGGCGAGAGGGTTTTGTCGTTGCGGACGAGCGTGCCGTCGACGTCGCTGACCAGCAAACGGATATTTGTCACGCAGCGAGGCTCTTGAGCGGAATCGTGTTCATCGAATGGACCGTGTGATCCCAATCGATGATGCCGAAGTCTGACCCAAGGCCGCCCGCGACCAGAGCGCCGCAGGTGCCGCCCAGCCGTGCTGCGCGTTCCAGATCCCAGCCATGGTGGAGGCCGGCGATGAAGCCGGCGGTAAACGCGTCGCCGCAGCCGGTCGTGTCGACGACGTCGATGTCGTGGGCGGGAAGACGGATAACGGTGTCGTCGTTGATGACGATGCAGCCCTCGCCTCCCATGGTGAGCACGCAGTTCTGCCCGCCGAGCTCGAGAAAGAACCGCGCGGCGTCGTGCGGATCGCTGCGGCCGCAGAGCGCGGTCGCTTCCTCGATGGAGGGGATGAAGTAGTCGACATAGGGCATGGCGGGACGGAGCTTTTCCATCAGCGCCGCGGTGGCGAAGATCAGATCGAACGTTGTGGTCCGGCCGAGATCCTTCGCGGCCGCGAGGAGGTCGGCGGTCGGTTCGCCGTCCATCCGGCCGAGCAGCCCATTGCCGCCCATGTGGACGAACTTCGCGTCGAGCACGTCCGGGTAGTCCTGCTCGGTGAGCATCAGCACGTCCGACGACCCGCGCACGTGCAGGCAGGGGCGCTCGCCGTTTGGCCGGACGTTGAGGATTGAAGCCGCTGTGTGCACGCCGGGGTGGCGCTGCATGAGGTTGGTGGTGATGCCGAAGCCCGCCAGCGTATCGAGAACAAAACGGCCCTTCTCGTCCTCGCCCACGGCACCGACGGCGAGCGAGTCGAGGCCGAGCTTGGCACAGT
>CAXUIA010000012.1:16998-20421 GCA_964250835.1 uncultured Acetobacteraceae bacterium
GGGCCGCCCCCCCCGCCCCGGCGGGCGCGGTTGGGGCGGCGGCGGTGGGCCCTGGCGCCGTGGGGCCCCCGGGGGGGGCCCGCGACCGTGAGCCGGATTTGGTCGATGAAGATCGCGTTGCCGCCTTCCGGGATTGCGGTCACGGGACGTCCGAGGACGTCGATGCAGTATAAGCCCACGACGCTTACGTCGTGCTTGGGTGGAGTGGCGCTTACGTCGAGCTTGGGTTTAGTGGCGCTGACGTCGTCCTTGGGCGGGGTGGCTTGCTGCATAGCGGGTCGTCCGATCAGCGGAGCATGGCGGCTACGTTGCCGCCGTCGACGGTAATAACGTTGCCCGTGGTCTTCTCGAGCATGGCGGAGGCGACGAAGGCGGCGGCGACATCTTCGGCGAGGACTTCCTGGCCGAGAAGATTGCCGCCCATGTAGGCGTCGGTCGACACGCCGCGGGCATCGGCACGGGCGGCGATCATGTCGTCGGTCAGCAGGCCGGACCGGATGCGGTCGGGGTTGACGGCGTTGGCGCGAATGCCGTCCGCGCCGTGCTCGAGCGCATACTGCCGGACGAGAGCAAGGAGTGCGGCCTTGGCGGTCCCGTAGGCGCCGAAGTTGGGCCCCGGGTTGATCGCCTGCTTGGACACGTTGAACAGCAGAACGCCTCCGAATGATTGCTGCCGCAGGATGCGGGTCGCTTCGCGGGCGACGTTCTGATGGCCGAAGAAGTTCAGGTCGAACGATCGATGCAAGGTGTGCTCGTCAAGATCGGCGATTGGTCCGGCGGACGCCGCTCCGGCGTTCGAGACCAGGATGTCGACGCCACCGAAGCGGTGGACGACGGCGTTGAAGGCGGCGGTGACGGAAGCAGGGTCGGTCACGTCGCAGCCGATGCCGATTGCACGGGGAAATGCAGCCGAAGCGGCTTGGACCTTGGCTGGGTCGAGATCGAGAAGTGCTAGTTCCGCACCCTCGGCGGCGAACGCCTTGGCGATGGCGGTTCCGATGACGCCGGCGCCACCGGTGATGACGACGACGCGTCCGGCGAAGCGTTTGGGCTGGCTCCGACCAAGCTTGGCCTGCTCGAGCGACCAGTATTCCATGTCGAAATGATCGGCCTCGGTGATCGACTCGAAACGACCGATGGCTTCGGCGTCGGTGACTGCCTCGATCCAGGCTTCGGCAACATCGCCGGAGATGGCGGCGTCGGCGGCCGTTCGTCCGACACCGACGATTCCGACACCTGGGATGACGAGCACGCGCGGCACGGGGTCCAGAGCGCGCCGGTTGCCGCCTACGCGTTCATTGTTCCGCCTGAAATAGTCTTGGTAGTCATCGACGAAACGACCAATGGCAGCTGACGCGTTGTGTTGCCAGCCGTCGAGGTCGCGCGCGTCGGGCGGCGGAAGAATGGCCGGACGGCGCTTGATCCGAATGACCTGTTCGGGGGTCGCGTTGCCGCGGTTGGCGTAATCGGCGACACTTTCACCGTCCGAGAACCGGCGGGCACGCTCGTCGGTGCGCAGGTCGAGCAGCCAATGCCGCATCCCGGGCGAGGCGGCGGATAGGAGCGCGCGCAGCCGAGGCAGGATGGCGGCAGGCTGCGGGACAGGTGGCAGGGACACCGGATGGAAGGCTGTGGGCCGTCCGTTGGCGCGTATGAAATCCTCGGCCTGCGAGACGAAATCGATCATCAGTTCGTAGGAGGTGCGTGCGTCGTTGGCAAACGTGAACAGGCCGTGCTTGCCGAGCAGGAGGCCTTGCACGTGCGGTTGCTGCTCGTAGACGTCCGCTGCTGCCTTGGCCAAGTTGAAGCCGGGCATGATGTAGGGAACGAAGCCGACACGTCCGCCAAAGATGCGCTCGCATACCGATCGGCTGTCGGGCAGGCAGCCGATCGCCGTCGAGATGATGGCATGGGTGTGATCGACGAACTTGTAGGGCAGGTAGGCGTGAAGCAGCGTCTCGACGGACGGATTAGGTGCGGCGGAGTCGAGAAGGTTTTGTCGCTGCGCGTTGACCATGTCCTCGTCGGACAGACGGTCGAGAGTTCGAAGCCTGAACAGGGGAGCGAGCCTCACCGCGGGGTGGCCGTCGGGCTCGATGACTGCCAAGTCACGACCGCTGCCCTTGACGCAGAGGACGTCGACGAGATCGCCGAAAAGGTCGGGCATGCGGGTTTTGACCGACGTGTTGCCGCCGCCGTGCATGATGAGTGCGGGTACGCGCCCGAGCAGACGCGAGCTGTAGGTGCGCAGGGCCAAGTCCTCGTTGACGCCTGACGTTGCATACGTTGCCACGGTTTGTCGTGCGTCGTCGTCTGACCAGAGACTTTGCACTCCGCCCTCCCGGACGTATGACTTACTCTTGTTGAACAAGCGGTAAAACCAGGACCGACATTTGTCAAAGGCCTTTCGACATATGTTCAACGCTTCGTGAGCGGCATGGAGGCGAACAGAACCCGGTCATATCGGGTGCGGCGCGTGACAGTGCCGGCGGAGTTCGACGGAGACGCGGTCGTCTGGGTGGCGTGGCTCTACTACGAAGAGGCGCTGACGCAGGAGGAGATCGCGGGTCAGCTCGGGATGTCGCGAAGCAGCGTCATCGGGTTGCTGCAGGAGGCGCGCGAACGAGGCGTGGTCACGATCTCGATCTCACCGCGCCATCTGCAGTCGGTGGCATTGTCGCGCCGGTTGGCGGAACGTTTCGCTCTGAAGAGTTGCCTGGTGGTGCCGGACAATGACGGCGATGTTCCCGATTATGAGCGGGTCGGCCGTGCCGGGGCACGACTGCTGACGGAACGGCTGGAACCCGGCGACGTGCTTGGGGTCTCGTGGGGACGAACGGTTTTCGCGCTGGCCAATGCGCTGCCGGTCCGTGCGGTGCCCGATACGGTTGCGGTACAGGTGACGGGAAGTTTCGTGGGTACTCCGGAGATGTCGGCGGAGCTATGCACGTCGACGGTGGCCAATCGGATCGGCGCGCGCTGCGTCTACCTGCATGCGCCCGGGCTGGTGTCGGAAGCGCAGGTCCGCACGATGCTGATGCGCGAGCCGAACCTACGCGAGCAGTTCCGGATCTTGAGCCGCTGCAGCCGGATCATGTTTGGTGTTGGGCATGTGAAGGCGTCGAGCACGGTGTTCCGGAGCGGCTATCTGAAACGATCGGAGGCGGCGCCGTATGTTGCGCGCGGCGCGGTGGCGGTGGTGGCCGGACGGTTTCTCGCCGCTGACGGCGCGCCGGTGATCGACGCGCTCGATGATCGGATGATCGGGCTGACGCTGCGCGAACTCGCGCGGGTGCCGGAACGCGTATGCGTGGCCGCCGGCATCGAAAAGGCCGAGGCGATCGCGGCGACCTTGCGCGGCGGCTATGCGACTGACCTGGTCACGGATGCGGTCACGGCGCGAATGTTGGCCGCCGCCTGACC
>CAXUIA010000012.1:20431-24221 GCA_964250835.1 uncultured Acetobacteraceae bacterium
CCGCCAAAGCCGCCACCGCCACCGTGAAAACCGCCGCCGCCCCCGCCGTGGAAGCCCCCACGTGCTCCGGTCGGGATACCTGGGCCGCCATGGTCAAAGCCGCCCCGGTCCCGGAAGCGTCCGCCGTAGCCATACGGGCCCAGATTATAACCTGGCCCGAAGCCGTCATAAAAGCCGCCACCATCGTAATAGTCAGCCCCGTAATAACCGCCGCCGCCATACCCGTAGCCATCGGCGCAACCGGCGGTCAGGGCCAAGAGGCTGAACATGAGCGAGGCTCTCAGGGCTGCGCTGGTCGTCATTTCGCGTTCTCCGCGGGCTTCTCGTTCGACCATTCGAGCATGCCGAAGAACGCGCCCTGCGGATCGGCCAAGATGGCGACGGGGTCGCCTTCGCGATCGTTGTGAGGTGGCACGAGAACATGCGCGCCGAGGGAGACGGCCTTCGAGACGGCGGTCGCCACATCCTCAACCCGGACGAAATCGATCCAGTGTGGCCGGTAGCCGGGCCGGCTGACCGGATATGGATTGATGCTGGCGCGCGCGTATCCGTCGGAGGCGACGACGAGGTGGGGTGTCGCCGGTTTGTCTCCTGGGCCGGAGAAGACCTGATAGCCGAACAGGGCGTGATAGAAACCCGCATCCTGGCGCGGATCGGCGGTGAACAGCGCGCTCCAGATCCAGGTGCCGTCATCGACCATCAGGTCTGGCGGATCGCCGCTGCTCGAGGCCAGTAATCCGAACACCCCGCCTTCCGGGTCAGCCAGCACCGCCTCCTGCCCGAGGTCGTCCACTGTGCGCGGGGCGAAGAGCAGGCGTGCGCCGTACTGCTGAGCAAGCGTTGCGCTGGCCTGAATGTCGCGTGTGCCGAGAAAGGTGAGCCAGAACGGCCGGCGGTTGCCGCCTGGTGGCAGCGGCTTTTCGACCAGGCCCGCGATTTGCGCCCCGTTGGTCATGACGGCAGCGTAATGCGTGCCCTGTGTTGGGATATCGGTGAACGTCCAGCCGAACAGGGCGCTGTAGAAATGCTCAGCGCCGGCGAGGTCGGGGGTTATCAGTTCGGCGAACACGACTTTCCCAGGATGATGCTCGGCGCTCGGCGGCTGCTGCAACGGCGGCAGCCCGGACGCGGCGGCCGGCCAGGGCATGGCCAGGAAACACGCTGCCGTCCAGCTTCGGGCAACCCGCATGCCGCTTTCCTTATGATCAAGTGCCACAGCTACGCCCCGCGCGGCGGGGCGTTCCCCTGTCGACGTTCCGGCGTGCGTCAGTTAATCGGCATGTCGGGAGGGCTGGCATGATCGAGGCGATTGTTGAGGGCGGCGGTATCGTGGCCGGACTGGCGCTCCTGCTCTATTTCCAAGTCATTCGCCCACATCCCGAGCTGAAGCGCGCGCGCGAGGCCGCTCGTCGTGATCCGCCGCCGCCAAGCTGAGGCCGAGCTATGTCCGACGTCCTGCCGCGCGTGGAGATCTGGACCGACGGCGGCTGCAAGCCGAACCCCGGTCCGGGCGGCTGGGGCGTGCTGCTGCGGTTCGGCGATGCCGAACGACTGCTCTCGGGCGGCGAGCCGGCGACGACAAACAATCGCATGGAGCTCACCGCGGCGGCTGAGGCACTGGAAGCCCTGAGCCGTCCCTGCCGAGTCCGGCTTCATACCGACAGCGAATACCTGAAGAACGGTGTGACGCGCTGGTCGAGCGGCTGGGTGCGCAAGAACTGGCGGAGCGCTACGGGGGATCCGGTCAAGAACATGGATCTGTGGCTGCGCGTGCTCGAGGCTGCCAAGCGGCACGAGATCGAGTGGCTCTGGGTGCGGGGACATGCGGGCGATCAGGGCAACGAGGTCGTGGACCGGCTTGCGACCGAAGCACGGATCGCGCAGTTCGCGCGGTCGTAGCGCCTTCTGCGGCCTCGCCGATGGCAGGCGCCAGGGCGGTGTTCACCGCGGCACTGCGTTTGGGGGTGACCTCGTTTGGTGGCCCGGTCGCGCATCTCGGCTATTTCGAGCGGGAGTATGTCCGACGGGCTGCAATGGTTGTCGGAAGGTGAGTATGCGGGGCTGGTGGCGCTCTGCCAGGCAGTGCCGGGACCGGCCAGCAGCCAGGTGGGCTTTCTTATCGGCCTTCGCCGCGCAGGCTGGGCGGGCGCTTTCGCTGCCTGGCTCGGATTTACGCTGCCCTCGGCTATTCTCCTCTTTGCCTTTGCGTGGTTGGCGCCGCGTCTGAGCGGGCCCTTCGCGAGTGCGGCGCTGCATGGGTTGAAGCTGGTCGCGGTTGCAGTCGTGGCGCAGGCGGTTTGGGGCATGAGGCGCAGGCTTTGCCCGGATCTCCGCACGATGGGTCTGGCACTGATGGCGGGAGTGCGCCTGCTGCTGATCAGCAATCCGGTCGTGCAGCTCGTGGCACTGAGCCTGGGTGCGGTTGGGGGTGTGCTGCTTTGTCGCCATACGCGGGGCGCAACTGCGCCGATTTCGATGCCGGTTGGCCGGCGGACAGGCGTCGCGGCCGGTGCGACTTTCGTGGCGCTCCTGGTGGGCCTGCCGCTCGCGGCGCTGGCTGCGCCGCACTCGTCGCTCGGACTGGCCGCGATCTTCTACGAGACGGGCGCTCTCGTCTTTGGCGGTGGGCATGTTGTTCTGCCGTTGCTCCACGATGCGCTGGTTCCCGTCTGGATCAGCGACAGCGCGTTCCTCGACGGGTATGGAGCGGCGCAGGCGGTGCCGGGGCCACTGTTTACGTTTGCGGCCTATCTGGGGAGTTGCATCGCGCCGTCCGGATCGGGGATCGGCGATCGGTTGCTGTGGTCGGCATCGGCAATATTTCTTTTCGTTCCGGGGATGCTGATTGCCGTGGCGGCACTGCCGCTTTGGGCGTGGTTCGGACATCATCCGGCAGCACGTGGCGCTCTGGCCGGCGTCAATGCGGCGGTGGTGGGCGTGCTCGGCGCAGCGCTCTACAATCCGATCTGGACGAGCGCGATCCTGACCGCAAGTGATGCGGCGATCGGGCTGATCGCGTGGGTGTTGCTGGAACGCTGGCGCGTTCAGCCGATCATCGTGGTCGGGTTCTGCGTAGCGGCGGCCATGTGTCTGGCGATTGATTGATGCGGGTCCGGGGGCAGAGCTCCTGGGCTACATCGTGGTCCGAAGCAGGAACGTTTTGAAACGATCGCTGAGATACTCGGCCTGGCGGTTGAGCAGGTTGTAGCCGAGCAGGCCATAGAGCGCGGTGCCGATGCCGACCGCGGTTGCGAGCAGCGCGGTTCCGATCCCTTTGCTGACGGCAGCGGGGTCGGAGACGCCGCCTGCGGCCAGCGCGGTGAAGGTCTGCATGATGCCCAGGATGGTGCCGAGAAGGCCGAGCAGGGGAGCCGCGGTCACGATCGTGTCGAGCACCCAGAGCCGGGCGTTGACGCGAGAGTCGATCCTCAGGACGAGGGCGGTGGAGAGATCGTCGACGCGGTTGCGTGGCACGGCGTTTCGGCGCTGAAAGCTGACGTATTCGTCCATGGCCCTGCTGATCACATCGCGTCCGGCGAAGCCGCCGGCCGTGGTGACCGGGTCGTAGTCGGTCGAGGTGATCCTGCTTCTGATCTGCCAGGTGCGCCTGGTGAGATGGGCGAAATAGATCAGCCGTTCGATCAGGACGAAAGTCAGCAGGCCCAGGCAGATATAGAGCGCGTCAAAGGTCAGGGCATGCAGGCGATCATAGTTCACGATAATGATCCTCGAGTGGGAGGGCTCACAGATCGCCTGTTCCGCTGGCGTCGGCCGACGGCTGGAAGGTGAC
>CAXUIA010000013.1:0-20443 GCA_964250835.1 uncultured Acetobacteraceae bacterium
GAATCTATTGGATCAAGCTATCGTTTTGGGGGGGGCTGCCTAATGCCCGAACCAGACGGGTGCCATGCGCCCAATTCGGGGTGCCAAATGCCCGAAACCGGGGTCACCTGCCGATTTTTTCAAAACTGCACGCTAAGGCCCTAGCTTGGATTGAGGCGCGCAGATTGGTCGCTGTAAACTCTATCGGTGCGTGAAAATTGATCGGGATAACCCAGCCTTTCTCGCCTGTGCGGCAAACGTCCAGCGACGCGCCGGGTCCGCGTGCAACGCCTCGATCGCTTTCCCGAGGTGCCGGTCCGCCACCGCATAGAGCAGGCCCACCCGGCCGCTGGCCTGCCGCGACAGGTGGAGCCGAAATGCCTGCAGCAGCAATGCGCGAAACGTGGGCAGCAAGCGTGGTGCCTGGTCGGCCCACGCGCAGTTCCGTCATCAACTGCGCCAGGCACCATCGCAAAGTTTCCCGATCCCCTGGCTCGTGAGGGTGGATCATGGGCGGAAGTGATCACAGCAACGCCCCGGCCTACCGAGCGTTCACCTGGAAATAGGTGCCCCGCGAAGGCGTAGTTTCTCCGCCATTGTGCAGGATCACCTCACCGGGTCGGGTCTGGGGCGAGCACGTCTCGGGCGCTGACCGGTGCTGAATTGGGTTGGTGGCGAGCAAGGTGGGGCGGCCACTCGGCACGATGATGCAAACTCCTGCCGTAAGCCGCACAGGCGGTTCGGTGCTGTCAACCAACAGCCAGCAGGCGCCCGCCGTCACTGCATGGCTCCTGTGGACAGGGCACCCATCGCTTCGGCCATGCGCGCCTGCTGTCGCCATTGGCGGAAGCTGAGGCCTGTCTCGGCTCGGAAGAGCCGAGCTACCGTCCGGCTGGACGCGCCCGCCACGTCGGCCAGGTTCTCGAAGCGCCGCTGATCGGCCCGGATTCACGCGCAATTCGGCGACCGCGCGGAGAAGACGCGGGTCGCGGGACATCGGCAGTTCGAGCGGCACGGTGGTCGCGCGGGCGATTTCGTCCAGCGTTAAATCTGCGAGCCAGCGCCCGCGCCGATCCCAATGAAGCGGCTCAGCGCACGCCGCCAGAACTAGCTAGCGCGCGCATAATGACAGGGCCATCCATCCGAATTGCGTGCGGCGCATGAGCGGGCAGAGAAAGCGCCATGCTGGGCGGCACCACGAAGGCCGCATTTGAGTTTCTATGCGCATGACACCGAATACGGCGTAGATCAGTTGCGCTCGCGGGTGCTGGTGAAGCTCCGCCGCAAACCCTGCGGGGTAGTCGCGGCTGAGGCCGACAAGTGGTTGCTTAGCAGTATTGAACATTGCAATGGAAGGCTGTTTGTTTCGCGATAAAGTAAGTCCGTCTTCGTCATGTATCCAGGCTACAGCGCGACCGTGCCGCAGCGGCAGCGGCAGCGGCAAACAGGACCAAACATTATGAGGCATCCATGACCAGTTCACGGTTACCCGACCACCTCGTCTTCGTGCGCACGGACCAGCGGGAGCCGGGTTCCGTCATGCGTGGCCAAGTTCGTGAGAAGGCCTATGCAGCCAATGGCATCTTAGTCGGCTACTGCGACATCACGGTGCGCGACCACTTGGCGAGTGGCACCACCATGCCGACTACGACAGCATCATGTATTTGATCTCCGGTCGCTGACGTATCGACAGCGGAGCGGATGGCAAGACCTTGACCGAGATGCAGGCAGGCGACTTCGGTTGCTTTGGTAAGGACGTGATTCACCGTGTTCAGAGCCTGGAAGATGGACGGTGCGATTACGTGTTCGTCCGTCTCGGCGAGGGGGAGAGCGTGGTCGCCGTTGATGGTCCAGTGCCGCGAGTACGCGCATAAGCCATGGATCTCTCAAATTGGAAGGGCGCCCCGCGCCCGGAGCGAACGGTCCTGGAGGGCCACTATGCACGGCTGGAACCGCTGGATGCCGCACGGCACGGCGTGGACCTGCTTGCCTCCGCGCAGCAGCCCGGCGCGGACGACCGGTTCCGCTACTTGTTCGAGGAGGCGCCGCTGGACGCTGCCGTGTTCCAGTCGTGGCTGGACCAGGCTGCCGCTTCGGCCGATCCGCTGTTCTTCGCCGTGATCGACCGCGCTACGAGCCGGGCCGAGGGTCGCCAGTCCTTGATGCGGATGGACCCGGCGCATGGTGTAGTTGAAATCGGCCACATCCTGTGGGGGCCGGCCATTGCGCGCACCCGCGTAGCGACGGAAGCGCTGTATCTGTTTGCCGCGTACGTGTTTGACACGCTGCGCTTCCGACGGTTCGAGTGGAAGTGCAACAGCCTGAACGAGCCTTCCAAGCACGCGGCCCAACGCTTCGGCTTCACCCCGGAAGGCGTCTTCCGCCAGCATATGGTGCAGAAGGGTAGAAATCGCGACACGGCTTGGTTCGCCATGACAGACCGGGACTGGCAATCGCACGTGCAGGCCGGCTACACGGCATGGTTGCGGCCTGAGAACTTCGACGCTCAGGGCAGGCAGAAGAGGAAGCTGACCTTTGCAAGAGAAGGCGTGTGACGGTCGGCATCCTTCAATGCGGTGAGCCGCCGGAGGCGTTGGAAGCCGAGTACGGCGGCTACGGCGCCATGATACAAAGCTGTTTGGCGCAGATACGAATACGGCAACCTGCGACGTGACAGCGGGCGCGCTTCCGGCCAGTGTCACCGCTTGCGACGGCTACGTGCTCACGGGCTCGCCGGCCGGGAAATATGAGGATCTGCCCTGGATTCCGGGGCTAATCCGGTTCCTGCGAAATGCCAGGGGCAAGCGAGATTGGTCCGATTTTGCATTGGGCACCAGGCAGTGGCGCAGGCATCTGGTGGCCAAGTCATCAAGTGGCCCGGAGGCTGGAGCATTGGGGTGAAGCGCTACCGAGTCCGCCAGCGGCCGCCATGGATGGATGACACAGTCGAGGTGCGTGTGCCCGCGTCGCATCAAAGATCAGGTAGCCGTGTGCCCGCCCGGCGCTCGCGTGACCGCGGACAACGAACCACCCGTATGCCGGGCTTCATTACGGCAACGCGATATCATTCCAGTTCCACCCGGAGTTCACGCCAGAGTTCGGCATAGCTTTGGGCGAGCACAGCCGAGATAAGTATGGCCTCGGAGCCGACACTGCCGCAGCCTCCCACAAGGGCCCTAATGAACGCGCCGACGTGGGAAGATGGATCAATCGGTCTCTAGACGAACCCAGCCTGAAGACCCGAGATAACTGACTGGGGTTAACCCACTCATCTAAATGCCGCCGCAATAGGCCTCCAGCGGGCCAACATCCTTGGCGAGCCTGTCCAAAGCGAGGATCTATGTGCCACGAAATATTCCGACAAGTAACGACGTAGCCAATTGCGAACTACTCAAAGCTCAATCAACCGACGACTTGGATCTCGTCGGCGTGGCGCTCATCCGCTGCAGGAGAAGGTCGATGGGGCGACGACGGCGCACGCGTTCATCCTGATCGCCGCTGTCAAGCGGTGGGCTCAACCCTCGAGATAGGCCGCCAGCTCGTCGGGCGCCCCAGTAGGGAACGCATATTTCAAGTAGTCGAGGAACGCCGACACACGTGCGCTCAAGAGGCGCCTTGATGGATAGAGCATCCACAGAGCGATTTCTGGGCCCGGCACGTCGCCCCAACGCACTAGCCGGCCGGCTGCGAGATCCCCACTCACAAGCGAGATCGGCAATCGCGCTATCCCAGCTCCCGCGCGGACAGCGTCGCGGACCATGATCATAGACGAGAGACTCAAAACTGGGGCGACCGCGATGCTGGCATCGCCATTCACTGTCGTCACTTCCCAGGTGGCAGGCTGGTCGCCGGTCCCGCGGACGACAGCCGGCGCTGTGGAGCCGTCAGGTGGCCGCTTGCAGCTGGGGCTCGCCACCACCAACAGTCGATCGCGCAAGAACACACGGCCGACCAGGTTTGCGTCGGGCGCCGGATTGACCCTGATCACCAGGTCGAACCCTTCCTCGACCATATCGACCGCTCGATCTTCCGTCGTCACCTCGAGGCGGACATCCGGATGCCGCAACGAGAATTCAGCGGCGATCCTGCCCATCGCGGTTTGCGAGAACAGCAGGGGCGCGCTGATCCGCAGCCGGCCTCGCGGTTTGTGGCCGCCGGAGGCGATTGAGGCGGCGGTCTCGTCAAGTTCGGCCAGCAGGGCGCCGGTTCGCTCGAACAGCGCTCGCCCTTCCTCGGTCAGCCTCAAGCTGCGCCCGCCGCGTTCGAAAAGGCGCAGCGAAAGGCTGGCCTCCAGCTCCGATACCCGCCGCGACAGAGTCGCCTTCGGCCGGCCAGCGGCACGCGAAGCGCGTCCGAACCCGCCGTGGCGGGCCACGAGATTGAAGTCCGCCAGGGTGAGCAAATCCATGGTTTCGCCTGGGTTGGTGATGATCGCTGAAAGCGATGACGATGTTGCGGCGCTTGCCGATACCCGCACCGTTCCGTCATTGAGACGGGATGTTCATATGGACGGTCTACTGGCGTGTCTGTGGATCGACAAATAGGGGTTACGCCAATCACGGCCGCCCCAGGAAGTTCCATGACCATCCTCGTCACCGGCGCAACAGGCCGAATCGGCCGCAAAGTCGTCGATCAACTCGCTAAGCGCGGCGCCGACGTCCGCGTTCTCGTCCGCGACCCCGCCAAGGCCAACTTCTTAAGCAGCGTCCACGTTGCCCAGGGCGAAATGCTCGACCCCGACTTGCTGCGCAGCGCCCTTAAGGGCGTCTCGACCTTGTTCCAGCTCAACGCGGTTGCACCTGATGAATTCACTCAGGCTCTAATCGCGCTGAACGTTGCTCGCGAGGCCGGGGTGGAGCGCGTAGTCTATTTGTCGGTGATCCACGCCGACCGCTTCGTGAACGTGCCCCATTTTGCGGTAAAAGCCGGCGCCGAGCGGATGATCGAGCAGCTGGGTTTCAGCGCCACCATCCTGCGTCCGGCCTACTTCATCGACAACGAACTGATGATAAAGGACACGATCTTCGACCACAGCGTCTATCCGATGCCGATCGGCGGCAAGGGCCTGGCCATGGTCGATGTTCGCGACATCGCCGAGGTCGCCGCTATCGAGTTGATCCGCCGCCACGACGCTGCGGGCAAGCTGCCGATCCAGACCATCAACTTGGTCGGTCCCGACACCCTGACGGGCACGGACGTCGCCGCGATCTGGTCCGAGGCGCTCGGCCGGCCTGTCGCCTACGGCGGCGACGACGCCACGGCCTTCGAACGAAACCTCGCGACCTACATGCCCAAGTGGATGGCCTTCGAGATGCGCCTGATGGCCGAGCGCTTCGTCAGCGACGGCATGATCCCGGAAGCTGGCGACGTCGAGCGTCTGACCAGAATTCTCGGCCGGCCGCTCCACACTTATAGCGATTTCGCCACGCAGCTCGCCCCCGTTCTGGCCTGACCGCCTCGCGCTCAAGCTGTTGAGAGGAGACCTCCCATGATCTACTCGACCGCCACCGTTCCGGTGAACACCCCAGGCGAACGCCCTCTCACCCTCGAGCAGGCCTGGAGGGGCCTGGAGCTCAAGGCCCGCGATGCTCGCGGATTTCCACCCCCGGGGCTGTGCACCCGCTGCGACGTTGTCGAGGAAAGCGCAAACCATTTCGTGCGCGAAGCGACCATCGCCGGTTCAGATCTCCGTGAGATCATCACCCTCGAAAGCCAAAGCAAGGTGACCTTCTTCCAAGCCACTGGGCCGCGGGAGGGCGCGATCATCAATGAACTGTTCGAGGACGGGGGCGGCGCGCTCCAGCTGCGCTTCTACTGCTACCTCGGCCTGCGCGGCAAAAAGCCGGACGGGCCCGAGGAGCAGGCGGAGCAGACCGAGTTCGACAGTGACCAAGGCTATAAGGCCGCCCCGCTCTCGACGCTCAAGCGGACCCGCGAACTGCTCGCCGAAGGCCGGCTCTAACCTGCCTTGCGGGGAACGACGGGAATTGCCCAATTGGGCCGTTTCCGCCGTTCAGCTCGCACGTTCGACAAGAGACCGACCGCGGGTCTCGCGGGTGAGATCTTGATGCGCTCGCCCGACGGCTGTCGCAGCGCTCTGCGGGTGTCGGTGAGCTGACGTAGGAGGTCAGCATCAGCGGGCGCGCTTCGTGTCGACTCTGGTTCGGTAAGGTTGCCGCTCTCGCGGGCGAAATGAGGCCAGTTCGGCCGCGAATATGCGCGTCGATGTTCCGCCGTCGGTGGGGAGCGCCTGCCCCAATATGAACGTCACCATCGGCCAGGCTCAGGCTCCTGTAAGCAAGGTTAGCGTCGGCCCATGTCGATGACGAAGCGATACTTGACGTCGTTTCTTGCGAGGCGACCGAAGGCGGCATTGATCTCGTCGGGACCGATCACCTCGACGTCGGCGGTAATGCCGTGCTGGACGCAAAAGGCCAGCATCTCGTCGATCTCGCGCGTTCCGCCTGCGCCGGAACTCGCCAGGCGGCGCCGGCCCAACGTAAGCATCATCGGCATGACGTCGAAGCTGTCGGGGATGCCGAGCGAGCACAACGTCCCGTCAAGCTTTAGCGCCTGGATGAAGGACGTCATGGGGTAGGTGGCCGATACCGTGTCGAGCAGGAAGTCGAAGCGGTTGGCCTGCGCCTGCATCTGCGCCGGGTCCGTGGACAGCACCGCTTCATGCGCGCCGAGCGCCGTCGCATCCTTCAGCTTCGCCGCCGAAGTGGTGAAGGCGACTACATGCGCTCCCATGGCGCGGGCGAACTTGAGGCCGAGATGGCCGAGGCCGCCGATGCCGATCACTCCCACCGTTTTCCCCGCGCCGGCTTCCCAGTGGCGGAGCGGTGAATAGGTGGTCACCCCGGCGCAGAGCAGCGGGGCGACACCGGCGAGGTCCAGCCCCGCCGGCACGTGATGCACGAACCGCTCGTCGCAGACATAGCTGTCGGAATAGCCGCCCCGCGTTCGGCTGCCGTCCACCCGGTCGATCCCGTCGAAAGTCGGCGTTGGATAAGCCAGGCAGTAAGTCTCCATCTTGCGCCGGCAAGGCTCACACTCGCGGCAGGAGTCCACGATCACGCTGACCGCGACGATGTCGCCGGCCGAGAAGCGGCTGACCACCGCGCCGACCTCGCTGACCCGCCCGACGATCTCGTGGCCGGGCACTAGCGGGAAGTCTTGTCCCCAACGGCCGACCGCGTGCAGGTCGCTGTGGCAGATGCCGCAATAGAGGATGTCCAGCGCGACGTCGTGCGGCCGTGGGACGCGACGTTCGAACGTCCAGGGCACGAGAGAGCCGTGCCGCTCCATCGCGGCATAGCCCGCCGCCGGCTTGGGTTTTGCGGTCGTGAGAGTGTCGGTCATTGCGCGCTCCTGCAAGTCTGCGCGGGACTTAGCGTCGCCGACTGGTCGGCATAAGCCACATTGTTCCCAGCAGGGTGATGAACTAGGACCACCAATCATGCGCGCCGCCGACTTCGCCGAGCTGCAGGCTTTCTTGGCGATCGCGCAGGAGAGGAGCTTCCGCCGCGCCGCCGGCCGGCTGAACCTCACTCCTTCCACGCTCAGCCACTCGCTCCGGGCGCTGGAGGCACGGCTGGGCGTGCAACTGATCGCCCGCACCACCCGCGCGGTCGCCGTCACTCCGGCCGGCACCGCGCTGCTGGAGGCGTTGACTCCCGCGCTAAGGGACGTGGAAGCCGCGGTTGAGGGGGTGAACGCCTTTCGCCCCCGGCCGCATGGCACGGTGCGCCTGACCCTGCCGCGCTCGGCCGCCACAATGATCCTGGCGCCGCGTCTGTGTGCTTTTGCGCACGCCTACCCCGACGGGACGCTGGAGGCGGTGGTGGACGACCGCTTCGTCGACATCGTGCGCGAAGGCTTCGACGCCGGCATCCGCCTGGGCGAGAGCGTGGAGAAGGACATGGTCGCCGTGCGCCTGACCGCCGACCTCCGGGCGGCAGTGGTCGCCTCTCCGGCCTATTTCGCCCGTCATCCTCCGCCCGCTCATCCCCAGGAGTTGCAGCACCACCGTCTTATCAACCGCCGCCTGCTGAACACGGGCGGCCTGTATCGCTGGGCGTTTGCAAAGGACGGCCAAGCCTTGGACGTCCTCGGACGAGGGCCGCTCGTTTCTAACGCCGATGGCCTTATGCTGCGCGCCGCGCTGGATGGCTTGGGCGTCGCCATGCTTGGCGAGGCGGAGGTCATCGGCGACCTCGCAGAGGGCCGGCTGGTCCGGGTGCTGCAGGACTGGTGCCCCCCGATCTCCGGTTTCCACCTCTATCATCCCGCAAACCGCCAAGGCTCCGCCAGCCTCAGCGCGCTGATCGAAACGCTGACGTCGCCGGTGGCGGTCGAGGCTGACTTGGCTGAGAAGTTCCGGCTCGCGCCTCACAAACCATCATTGGAGCCGGAGCAGTGAGATGAAGTCTGGAGGCTATTCTGTTGCGACGCGGACATCCGTGCGTCTCGAGCGAAGTGAAGGGCAAGAGCACCGTGCCTCAACTTCGCTCGAAAAAGGGGGCGCGCCGTGGCTGAAGCTCCGTTCCATACCAACTTGAAAGGTAGGAACGCGAGCGCGGCTCGGTCGTGGGCAGAAAACTGGCTGTTCGGCTGGGCGGACTGCGGCTGAAAGCCAGCGGCCGCGATGAGCCCGTTGCTGGTCAGCGCCAAGCTGAACGGGGTCGACCCGCAGCTCTAGATTGCGGACGGGTCCGACCGGATCTGCCAAGGTCACCCGGTCAACCGGCTCGATAAGCTGCTTCCGTGGACGAAAGTGTGTCGGCGTGAACCAATAGCGGTGTGTTGGTGGACGATCTTTGGGGTTAGAACAGCCATGGTGAACGGTAGCCCTAACGGGGTACAGCCCGGCCGTGAAATCATCGCGGTGTCCGGTGCGTCATCCGGCATCGGCGCTGCTACCGCTCGCGAGCTTGCGCGGCGCGGCTTCCACGTCATCGCCGGCGTTCGACAAGTTACCGACGCCGACGCGATCCGGGCCACGAACATTGAGCCGATAATGCTCGACATCACCAACCAGGCCGAGATCGCCGCGCTCGCGAATCGCGTCGCCGACGATCCCGAACGGCGCTCTCTTCGTGCCCTGGTCAATAACGCAGGTATCGGGCTGAATGCGCCTGTGGAGGTGCTTGCGCTTTCAGAGTGGCGTAAGATGTTGGATGTCAATCTGTTCGGCCATGTCGCGATGACGCAGGCGTTGTTGCCCGCGCTCATCAAGAGCCGGGGAACGGTGGTCAACGTTTCCTCCGTGGGCGGCAGGGTGGCGATGCCGACCTACGGCCCTTACGGCAGCGCCAAGTTCGCGCTCGAAGCTGTCAGCGATGCACTGCGTCGGGAGATCGCATCACTCGGTGTCAAGGTCGTCGTGGTCGAACCGGGTGCGGTCACGACCGAGATGCTCGGAAGGGTCGCCGGCGCTGGCGAGCGCGTCATCAGCGAGATGAACCCCGAGCAGCGTATGCGCTACGCCGCGCTCATGCAGGCGGTTATCTCGCAAGCCCAGGCTGCTATCCCGAAGGGAGTGTCTCCCGAGGAGGCCGGTCGGGTCATCGCGGACGCGATCAGCAGCAAGCGGCCTCGTGCTCGCTACACAGTCGGTCGCGACGCGGCGATCGTCGTCCGCCTCACCAGGTTTCTTTCAGACCGACGGCTGGACAGCCTTCTCGCTCGTAGCCTCAAGCCGCATTTCCCGAAGTCCTGACCGACCGCACGGACGGGCACGGCTCATATCAAGTTCGCTCAACCAGTAAAAGCTCCCCGGCTGTGGGAAAAGCCCGACTTACATCGTTCCTCGCGCAATCCGCGCGACAAGAAGCGGGCGTATCGCCTGCCAGATGGAGAACGCTAGCAGCAGCGTCAGCGAAGATCACCAGTCATCGCAGGCTGGTAGTTTCGTTGCAGGGCGGGGCGCGAGCGGATACCGCGCAAGTGGGCCGCTCGGGTGACGTCGTCATCACCGCCTGCTGCCAGTCGCAGCGGCTCTAGGATGTATGAACTGCCTGTCTCCCCTCCACCGCCACCCAAACTTAGCCACAGCAGGTTCAGAACGCATGATTCTGCGGGCGACGCTACAGAAAGTCATCTCAACCAAGAGCAATTGTCGCCGCCAGAAACGCGTCGGGTCCGATGCACTCGAGACAACGAGGTAAGCGTCACACGCCGATCGGGATTAATGTCCCATACCGGTTATCGGACCTGTCGACTGCCGGGTCTCGTGCGCTTAGGTCGAGGGCCTGTTATTCGGCGACGATGCCGATTTGCCCGGATGTACTTGAGTGAGTTTCTTCATGAAAGCTTCCGCGGAGCCGGATTGCCCGTACCGCTGTCTGCCGCTCGTTCAGGTATCCAGCAAGCTAGGGACGAATACCTCCTCGATTGTCAGGCGCCGTTTGGTCAGCCCCTGCTCGTGGTCATAGCGCACCACCGTATCGATCGCGGCGCGATTGGCGCCGATGCCGTAAGGCCACCAATCGTCGCCCAGCAATCCGCGATCATCCCCGTTCAGCTTCGTCAGCCAAGGAAGCATCGTCTCCATGTTGTTGAACGTCATGCCTTGCACGTAATGCGCGGCCATCTGGTTCTTGGCGGCGGTAAAACCCGGAACACCGACCGGACGAGTTCCGGCTGCTCGACCGCCAGTTCGCGATTGACGACGACCGTGTGCATGATGGGGAATACGCCAGTGCGGCGGTAATAATCTCGCTCTCTTGTCTCATACTCGTCGAACAGCCGACCGACCCTGGGTGACTCCTCGATCACGCATCTAGGTATGTCAGCCGAAATGAGCGCGTCGATCTCGCCGCCTTCAAGTAAACCCCGAGATCGACCCCTTTCCGGCATAGTCGACGCCGACGCCGTCTGGGACAGGCAGCGGCACGAAATCGACTGAGTCCATTGGAAAACTGATGCCACCAATCAGCCAGCGACTTTGTTCGGGTCTGACGCCGAAGTCGTCGGAGAGGATGCCCTTGCCCATCACGCCCGCATCGTGGCCGTAGATCGCCAACTCGCCGACCCGCTTTTCGACAAAATCCTCGGGACGCGTTATCCCACTCGCCTTGTTGATGTAGATGGCGCCATGGCGGAACGAGCGGTTCGGAAAGGCCGGGATCGCCAGAAACGGCGATGGGCCGTCCTCCAACGTCCGCAGAAAGGTTATTTCCAGTTCTGAAACGTCGTATGCGCGCTCGCGGATCATCGCCTCGAAAATCTGGGGAACGATCGAGGCAGTGTGGAAAGCGGGATCGACTCCCTCGATTTTGACGGTGCCATCGGAGAGCAGCCGCGTTCGGTCGTAGTTCCAGAAGGCGATGTCGAGCTTGCGATCAGTCATGACGTCCTCCAATAAGGAGTGGCGGCGCTGCTGAATCCAAAATCGTTAGTGACGTTGAACGCCATTAGACCGAACGCGCGAAAAACATGGCCGACGTCGTAGACGCAGCCACAATCTCAGTGCCGCCTCGACCGAAGTCGATCCAGCCCGAGTTGAAGCCAGCTTCCATCTCGACCCAGTTTCCCACCTTCTCCGGCAGTACGCCCATCGCGCTGATGATGGTGTCCCAACGTTCACGTGAAAGCGGTTTTGCCACGACGTCACGGCCCAACGCCTTTGCCATGCCAGCTGCGATTTCGTCCGGCGTCATGCGAGATCCCACCTCGATCAGGCGACGACCGTCCCATGCTTCCCCCGTCAGAAGGCGGGCGACCTCGGCGCCAACGTCCTGCGTGGCGACCATCGGAAACGCCCGGTCGACGGGCTGAAGGAAGCTGTCGAGAACACCCGTCTCGCCGACCTGTCCAAGCGATGCGAGGAAATTCTCCAACAGCGCGCCAGCCCGAACGATGGCGATCGGGAAGGTAAAGTCGGCCAGCGCTTCTTCCAGCATGTGCGTCTGGGTAATGTTGCCAAGCCCCGACGCCTGCTCGGACCCAACGGAGGAGAGAACGACCAGCCTGGGCGGGGGTGATCGGCGCAGCGCTTCGACAATGCCGGCATTGAGCGCCTTGGCTTCCGGAAAGTCGGGTGAGACGGCGAACGGCGTGGGTTGCATCAGGAACGCGCCCTCGACACCCCCAAGCGCCTCGGCCAGCGCATCTCCGTCGACCAGGCTGCCCTCGCGCAACTCGACGCCCTTCGCCGACCATTCGGCGGCCTTCGCCCGGTCGCGGACCAGGGAGCGGACCTCGTGTCCGTCGGCCAAGAGCCGACGCGCCGCAGCGCCGCCGACCTTGCCGGTGATTCCTGCCATGAAGAACATCTGATCGGCCTTTCGATTGAGCGATTGATTGTCAGGCTACCGGAAGCGGCTCGCGGAAGGCCGGCGCTCGACCGCGATCGTCGATGCGGCTGCTGAGCAGGGCGAGGGTGTCCTCGATACTCTTCCAGATCATGATGCCCTGTTCCCACGGCGCGGCGTGCTTTCCGGTGCACCGGTGTCCAGAGACCACGCGCAAGCCGTCGACCGTGCTCAGGGTCGCCTGCAGCCTGTCCTTCTGATTTATTGGCACCATCTGGTCCTCGGCGCCCTGGTCTATGACGACGAGCCGCGGCGCTTTGCCTTCGCTGACGCGCTGGGCGATTGCGCTCGGATCGAAGCGCGCGGGGCTGGCCGCAGGCCAGGCCTCCTCGCCGCCGAACGCATTCGACAGCAGCATCGCATACTCGCCGCGAAGGTGCTCGTGCGATGCGCCGAGCTCGTGGACGAGCGCCGGAAGGTCATAGAGGCCATTGAGGCCAAGCACGGCTGCCGGGCATGGAACGTTAGATATACCCGCGAGCCGGTAATCCGACGGCGACCGGAGGACAGCCTGAAGCGCGAGGCAGGCACCGCAGCTGTGACCCGAGAGGATGTAGGACTGCTCGGTAAGCCCGAAGGAGCGTAGGAACGCGAGCGCGTGAAGAACGTCGCCGAGGTGTTGTGGGTGGACGGCCTCCCTGGACGGGTCCGAATGGCCATCCTTGTCGGCATCGTAGGGGAGCTTGGGACTGGTCGGAAACTGCGAGAGACGATAGTTGACCGACGCGATCGCGACGATCGGCGAGGACGCATCCATGTCCGCGAAGGCATGGGCGACCGTTGGTTCGATCGACGTCGAGGTGAGTCCAGGCTCTCGCCAGGCGCCGCCGTGAACATGAACTAGGTAGCTAGGGCCAGCCGATGAAATGCTTGCCTTCGGCAGAGCGTCGGCCGCGGTTTCGACCAGCGGCAATGTTTGCGGTGTTTCGGGCAAATAAAGGTCTAAAGTTTGGAACCGGTCGCCGTCCGGTAGGTACGGAATGTTTCGAGCCACGATGACGGCGACAGGGTGCCCAACGTGTCGACTCGTCACCTCGGCACGCCGCCATAGCACGGTGCCAGCATTTTTCGCGGTCATAGGATGTTCGCCTTCGGTGAGACACGGCGCGAGAGATTTGCTGCACCGCCAGACGGCGCGGGATCGCTCTTGGATTGTTGCTTAGAACGACTCCCCCGCCGGCATTGCTAGGCTGCGAGCGTGTCGGCTGCGATCTTGTCGGGGAAGAGCGGGAACCCGTTCCCGGCGAACGGCGACGTATCCAGCCAAAGATATTGGAAAGATCGGCTGATGAATACCCAGTCATCGCCTGACCGGCGCAGACGATCGAAGGCGACACAGTGGTTCCTATAGAACTTCTCGCCGGGCCCACGAGCAGACTCGTGGCAGAAGGTACGCGTCGTCGCCTCGTCACCCTTGATCTCGATTGAACCTGGTAGCGCAAACTGGATGAAAAAGTCTCGTCCGGACCTGAGCCGCCGAAGCATTGCGACAACTTTGTCGATGCCAGTCGCACTCTGCATATGGGGAGCTTTACCAATGACGAACTCCGCGTCTTCGGCCCATGTGGTGCGGAAGGCGTCAAGATCCCCACGTGTCGCGCTGTCGGCAAAGCGCGCAATGACGTTGCGTATCGAAGCCTCATCCATGAATTGATTTAGTCGAGCTTGTTGATCTGGCATTTTGTTCCTCATGTTTTCAGATTGGCTCGTGTAGCAGTGATTAGCCCGTAAAGATGGCAGTAGCGGCTCTCGAGTAGCTTTTGAAAGATGGCCATCAAGGACCCCATCGAGCTCGCGGCATAACAGACGTACTAGTGATCAGCTTGAAAGGTCGTCGCCACCGTTGTTGCGGCGATACCGACAGTCGGCACGAGCACCTCCGTGATATGGCCAAGATTGACGCTCTTTCACCTCTAATCCTCCCGCAGGCTTGCCTGATCCTACCAAAAGCACCAGAACACTTCCTGGGTGTGGGATCGTGAGGACCGTGTGCTCTCGGAACAGGTGGCCGCGCGTTTGATGAGGACGGTCATTGAACACGGATTAGGATCGCCAGCGTCCACGGCGATACCGCGATCTACGGTTTGGTGGAGTGCGAAGCCGACCAACCCGACGCCGGCGATGTTCGAAGCCAAGTTTTACATCCTTCTTCAAGGTGCAAAACGCCTGACGATCGGCGGGGAGGCCTATGACTTCCAGGCAGGTACTTGCGCCGTTTCATGCGTCGCCCTCCCGTTTACCAGTCAGGTTGTCAAAGCTTCTCTGGCCGCACCGTATGTCGGACTGGAACTCAGGCCAGATCCAGGGATGATCGCAAGCCTGCTGCTCGAAATGCCACCTTCCTGTAGGACAAACGCTCCCTCCTTTGCCACTGCACAAGCTCAATTGCATGTCACCGATCCGCTTGACCGGCTCGTCCGTCTGCTGGCCTTGCCTGCTGATCTCTCCGTACTCGCGCCTCAGTTCGAGCGAGAACTGTATTATCGGCTGTTACAGGGTCCTCTGGGTGGAACGCTGCGCCAGATAGTTCAGCAGAGTTCGTGCCTCCAGCAGATCAGGACGGCCGTGGAGTGGCTTCGTAATAATGCGCATAGCTCAATGCGAGTGCCCGAGCTTGCCGCAACCGTGGGCATGAGCGTAACTTCGTTTCACCGGCACTTTAAGGCCGTGACGGCGCACAGCCCCCTGGCTTACCAACGGCATATCCGTCTGCTTGACGCACGTCGCCTGGTTGCCTCGGGAGCGACCAACGTGACCACTGCCGCTTTCAGGACCGGATACGCGAGCACCGCCCAGTTCAGCCGAGAATACAAGCGGCTGTTTGGCGTCTCGCCGACTAACGACGCACCGGCGCTTCATCAGCGCGAGCAAGCCGACACGAATCGATCAGTACCGCAATTGCGCTAAACCACGATCGCATCAAGCGGGCACCCGCAGCAGTGCGGTTTCAGGCTGAGAACAGCAACGCCTCGGCATCGGACCCCCACGCATATGGAGGGTCTCGGCCTTGGCCGAGCCCGGCCGGTCCCCGCCGACGGTTAATTCCACAGAGTTGTCGTGGACGGCCGTTCATGCGCCGCCGACCAGGAGAGTCGCGATGTATGGCGCCGACGTCGAGGCCAGGCTGCGGTTCTGTTCGACTCCCATATCACCTAGGCCGGAGAAGGACGGCTCGCCGTCTCGCGGGATCCTAGAGGACATCTACCGCGACAACGGCCAATTTCCGACATTGGAGAAGTCCGTCGGATCAGGAGCGCATCGTCGCAACCGCCATATAGGAGTGCGACTGTCCGGCATTTGGACCTAAAATTCGGCTGCCCGCTACGGCTACGACGTCCTTTCACGGGCTGCTAGTTCAACCACGAGTCACGGCCGATGCCGCGCTGAGATCAATGCAATATCCCGCAGCGCGTCCGCTGCGGCGAAGGCTGATCGAAATCTGCAGCTGTTCTTCGGCGATAACGCGCCTCAAACCGTGGTCAACCTATTCACCAAATACCAGCCTGTTAGCTGACTCCTTGCGCGCCGCGCGAAGAGTGTTTCCCGGCGTGCGCCAGGGCCAATGAGAGGAGCCCTGTCGCACTGAGCCTGCGCCCACGATCACGCGGCTTGAGCCGGATACCCGCAATAAACTGTTGAACGTGTGTCAGTTAAGCTGATGAGCGAGGCAAGTCGCTATCGGCTGTTGATGCCACTGTATCGTGTTGGCCTTGCAGATGAGCACGATCTTCAGCATAGCAGGCGCAGCAGCGAGCCGCACATAGTTGTTGGCTGCGGCTGCGCCGTTTTCGCTGCTCCGGGCGCGATCCATGACGCTCTTTGGTCCCGTCTCCCGTTCGGTCTCCCACGGTCACGTTCTTGGCGCCGAAGCCGGACAGGGCTTGCTCAAGCGGAGACCGGTTGCTTACAGCAAAAGACGCTCACGGTTTATCTTTGGTGCGTCTGAGCGAGGAAGGACAGCAACTTAGGGATCACCCGTTCGGGCATTTCGGCGTGAGGATAGTGCCCCGCCCCATCAATAATCAGGCTGTCGGCGGCAAGCTGCAAGGCAAGCCAGCGAGCTTCCTGAGCAGGATCCGGAAAGTCGGGATCGCGACTTCCCATCACGACGAGCGCACGAACTTGCATTCGGGGTAAAATCGCCGCGGTATCCGCCTTGGAAAGGCTAATCATTGCTTGAAGCGCAGACATTCGTCCTGGTTGCTGCAGGTTCTTACTGATTGCGACTTTCACTTGCGCCTGGTCGGCAGGCTTGTGGGTTGGGAATAGGGTGTTCCAGTAAGTGGCCCAGAACCAGACCCTCCACGGTCCGGCGAAGCCGACCTTCAAGACAAGCTTCTGAAACCACGACGGCTTCAGATCGCGAACAATTGGACCGAGCAGCACTACGCCATTCACGCGCGAGGGCGCATCGTGGGCGGCCCATAACGCCGAACCCGCAGCAAACGAAGTACCAAGGATTACCGTCGGGCCTGCATGAAGATGTTCGATCAGGGCCAAGGCATCGCGGGCAACCGCATGTGCCGAGTAGTCGTCCCACCTCGCCGACGTCTCACCAAACCCTCGCACATCCATAGTCACAATTCGATATCCGGCTTCCTGCAATCTTGGTCGCAACAACCGATACTCAGATCGCAGATCGCCCATACCGGGTATCGCAAGGATAAACGGCCCGTCTCCACCGGTATCTTCATACGCGATCTGGCCACCATCGACGGTTATGAAGCGTGTTTCCGATGCGGGTGAAGCATGTACGTGTGGGTTAAGGGCGAAGGCGGTGACCGGGACTGCGGACATGAGGTTCGTCGGCATGGAAAGTCTCTCCGGAGCGTTGCATTCCGCTATCTGGCGCTTCACTCAGGCGAACGTAATCGTTAAATCAGTTCTCACGTTGAACGCAAATTTATGAACCCGGCGAACCTAGATTGGGCTCTTTGGCGCTCGTTCCTGGCTATCTTGCGGGAGGGTAGCCTGTCGGGTGCAGCTCGTGCGCTTGACGTGGCACATCCCACTGTCCGTCGGCATCTGGACGAATTGGAGGCCAGGCTGGGTTCCCCTCTCTTCACACGCTCTCAAGCTGGGTTGGTGGCAACCGATTTGGCGCTGAGCCTTCGCGAGGCTGCGCAAACCATGGAGGCGGCGGCTGACCAGCTGTTGCGCACGGCATCTGCTGACGCCGGCGTGGTTGCTGGCACCGTTCGAATTACGGCAAGCGAAATCGTTGGAGTGGAGGTTTTGCCGACAATCCTATCCTCCTTGAAGCTGCATCATCCCGGCCTGTCCTTCGAGCTGGCACTAACCAACAGCATCGAGAACGTCCTACGACACGATGCTGACATCGCTGTAAGAATGGTCAGGCCGAGCCAGGACGGTGTCGTGGCGCGCAGAGCCGCACTCATACCGCTTGGGCTCTACGCCCATGAAGCCTGGATCGGAAGGCATGGCGAACCTTTGAGTCTGAACGAGGTACGGTTATCCGGCAGCCTTATTGGCTATGATCGCCAGCCTGGGCTCATACGGGCACTGGCGGCCGCCGGCTTCGCCACCACCCCAGCCGATTTCGGCTTCCGCTCTGACAGTGACCTGGCTCAATTCGCAGCGTTAAGGGCGGCTCTTGGCGTCGGCGTGTGCCAGAAGGCGCTTGCTGCACGTTTTCCAAAGCTTCGGCAGGTTCTTCCCTCCATCGCCATCAAGATGGAAGTTTGGCTCGTTACTCATCCTAATTTGCAACACGTCAGCCGCGTGCGTGCAACCTTGGATGGGTTGGCGATCGGTCTGATCAGCTATACTAATACTTGAAACACAGTCAGCCACCCTCCAATAGTCACAATTCAACAACCGTGTCCTCTAGCTTTGGTCTGAAAAGAGGCGCGATCAGAAAATAAGCGTAAGCGCCAAGGTTGCGCTTAAATCTGTAGGGTGGGGCAAGACACGATGCAGCAACGATGTTTGTGCGGTGCCTACCAACTTATTTCGGATGGCGCAGGCGGATCGAGGGCGTCTAGCTCGGCGAGTATATCGTGGCTTAGCTGGACTGAGGCCGCAGCGATGTTCTCCTCCAGATGCGCGCGATCAGCGGTGCCTGGTATCAGCAAGATGTTGGGCGCGTGCGCCAGGAGCCATGCCAATCCGAGCTGCGAGGGCTTGATCTCCAACTTCGCTGCAACCTTGATCACCGCTGGCTGATCCGTCACCTTCGGCCAGCCTAGGTAAGCGCCGCCAAGTGGGAAGAAGGGCACCCAGGCGACGCGATGCTCGCGGCATAACGTCAGCATGTCCTCAAATTCTTGGCTGACAAGACTATAGGCGTTCTGAACGCAGGCGATACCGGCAGGCAGCGCGCGCTTGAAGCCTTGCAGGTCGATGGCGCTCAATCCGATGGCGCCGATCTTTCCCTCATCACGCAGTGAGATCATCATTGCCAACTGCTCGTCCAGGTCGACCGCCTGATCGCCTTCAGCTTTGAGCCCAGGGCCGACGTCCAGGCGGCGCAAGTTTACCACCGGGATCTGATTGAAGCCGAGGCTTCGAAGGTTGTCCTCGACGCTTGCCCGAAGTTGCTCAGGCCTCTGTGCCGGCTTAAGCGGGATTGTCCCGCCGGGATTAGGATCGGCTCCAACCTTGCTCGCAACAATGACGCCGACGCGTGATCGCACTAACTGCCCGATCATGTTGTTGATGCGGCCGTCACCGTAGAACTGCGCCGTGTCGATGTGGTCGACGCCGAGGTCGATCGCGCGTTCCAACAGAGCGACCGCCTGGTTCGGTTCGGCTACCAAGCGGCGCAGTTGCATCGCCCCATATCCCATTCGTGCGACCTGATTGGCACCCAGTTGGTAGCTGCCTGCACATGAGGCCGGTCGTGTCTTCTGTTGCGACATCAGGGTTGTCCCGTGCTAGACGGCGCTGACGGAGGGTCCTCCGGATGCGTGATGTAAAGAGGAGGTCCCTCCGCTTGTCAACGCCTGGTCCGCGGCGCGCCGATGCCACGAAAAACCGCGAACGCCTCATCGCGGAAGCCCGGGCTCTATTTTCTTCCGGGGACGGTGCGGCGACGCTGGAGTCTGTAGCCAAGGCAGCCGGGGTCGGGATCGGCACTCTTTACCGCCATTTCCCGACGCGAGAAGCTCTAATCGAAGCCGTTTATCGGCTGGAGCTTGACTCGCTCGAGGTTGAGGCCGGTGACTTGCTCGATCGCCATTCAGCTGCCGAAGCGATGCGTCGGTGGATGGACCGATATGTCCAATTCGTTGCGACAAAGCATGCGATGCATGATGCGTTGCGTATCGCATTGGCGCCGCGGGCTTGGGCGGTTTCGGAAATGCGAGTTAGAGTTGACAAGACGATCGCAAAATTTCTCGAGGTCGGATCGCAAGACGGAACCCTGCGAGACAACGTGCGGCCGGACGACGTCACGCTCAGCCTTGTCGGCATGGTGTTGGCTGCCACAACATCAACGGATGTGCATCAGGCAAGCCGACTGCTCGACATACTTATTGCGTCACTACGGGCACAACCCAGAAATCTTGGTTGATGGAATATTTAACGAAGAGAAAGGCTGCGTTCGGGGACAAACTGCCCCCTGACATCTAAGCGGATTAAGTCATCCCTATGTTTCATACAACGGCGATAGCTCCGCCAACAACGAGCCCAACACGTAATACTCGCCATCAAACTGCTTCTACGCTCCTCCTGGCTCCTCCGTTGCTGCCGGCTCTCGAGTGTCAGGCGAAGACGGGCCAACAGTTTTGCCAGCAAAAAGAAGATTAACTTACCAGATCAATATTTCAGGCCGGTGTCACAAAGCACGGTCACTACGACTGCCTCGGCCCCAAGCCGTCCGGAGGTCAGCAGGGCCGCACAGGCACCGACATTGGCCGCCGCCGAGTAGCCCACGTACAGCCCCTCTCGAACTGCGAGCAGCCGTCGCCAGCGCTCGACCTCGCCGTCCGTGATGGCGAGGGAGACATCCATCAAACCGGCGTTCCAGTGTGGCGGCACGCTGCCATAGCTCGTGCCTTGGATGAGGTGGCGAGGTTTCGTCACGCAAAGGCCGGCAAGCGGCTGGCAGCCCTCAGGTTCCACCGCCGCGCACAAGACGGACGGGTTGCGCAGCCGCAGAGAGGCAGCGACGCCGAGGAAAG
>CAXUIA010000013.1:20453-23557 GCA_964250835.1 uncultured Acetobacteraceae bacterium
GGCATCCACTCGCCCGCCAGACTGTGTCCAGATCTCCGGGCCAGTGCCCTCTCGGTGCGCCTGCTCGCACTCCGGCGCGTGAAACTGATCGACGTAGAAGCCGCCGCGCTTCACTGCGATGCTTCGGGCCGCCTCGGCCGCTGCTTTCACGTCCGAGCCCGTAACTCGGCCTGGTGCACCATCGACCTGGGGCACCAGCACGACCTCGGCACCCAGAGCTTCCAGCATCCGTACACGTTGGTGGCTGTTTCCAGCCGACATCGTGACGACGAGGGGGTGTTGCAGTGCAGCGCAAGCGACCGCAAGCCCTGCTCCCATGTTACCGCTGGTCATCTCGACTACGTAGGCTCCAGGCTGAAGTCGTCCGTCGTTTCGTGCAGCGAGCAGGATCGCGCGAGCTGCACGATCCTTGACGCTGCCGCCGGGTTGCATGAATTCAGCTTTCGCCAGAATGCGTCCTGGACCGGTATGAACTCGGTCCATGGCGACAAGAGGTGTGCTGCCGACCAGCTCCAGTGCCGAAAGCTGGACAGTTGCAGGCGATGAGGGGTGGGCGTGTGAGAGCATGCGAAGGTTGTAGCAGCCAAGACCGGAGACCGCGGCCAATAGTAAGAGGGTGGTTGCTGCCGAAAGCTCTCAGGGCAGCAGGCAATCGACCGAGTAGTGACCTCGGCCACGGGAGACCAAGGGGATGGCAAGCAGGCCCCAAAGCAGGACGTATTCGACATCTCGATTGGTCCAGAAATATCCGTTGGGCCAAAGGATGACGAACACGAGAAGCGCCATCTCTACGACGATGACAGGGCCGCAAGCCGGGTGAGCAAGCCGCCGCCGAGAGCTCGACAGCGCCATTGACGTAGGCGAAGGCAAGGGGAAGGTCTGGTCCAAGGCCGCCCAACGCCGCTTTCGCTGTCGCCGCGGCACCGCCAAAGAAGAACCTGTGCACACCGTGTGGAACGAGGACAGCGCCAGTAGAGAAGCGCATGAAAGAGTAGCTAAAAGGTGCTAGGCCAGGATAGGACCAACCGACTTGCGCAAATATACGGCGAGGGTTGTCGCAACGTCAGTGATCCCACCACGCCGCTCCGTTTGAAACGTAGGTATGACTTCATCCGCTTAGATGTCAGGCCTCAATTTGTCCCCGAACGCAGCCTTTCTCTTCGTCAAGTAGTCCATAAACCGGTATTTCTGGGTTATGTCCGTTGTGCCGCAATCAGTATGTCGAGCATATGGTAAAGCGGGGTTCAGGCGTGACCAGCCCATCCCGTGCGCCTGGCGAGCCGTTGTCCCCTACACCGCCCCGCATGCCTCTGCCGCCGCCGATCGGACGGCGGCCATGATCTACAAACAAGTAGGCGTAAGGGGGTGCGCTGATGAACGGGTATAGGTTCGATCTGTATGCTTGGTGGCGAACAGCCGGCCGGGCGCGTCCTGGCCGGCCCGACTGAAGCTACTTACTGACTGGTGCAATTAGGGAATGATCCGTTCCGGACGCAACGAGGGTCCGGACCCATTATCCGCTTGGAGCGACGCGAGGCGGCGTGATTCACCATCCTGGTTGAGACCAGGAGCATGCCATGTCCGACCTGTTCTGGCTGAATGACGCTCAGTGGGCGCGGCTGCAGCCTTTGCTTCCGACCGACGTGCGCGGCGTGCCGCGCGTCGATGACCGCCGGGTGATCAGTGGCATCATCCATGTGCTGCGATCGGGCTGCCGGTGGGTTGATGCCCCGACCGACTACGGCCCTCGCAAGACGCTCTACAATCGGTTCGTCCGCTGGACGATGCGGAGCATCTGGCGACGGGTCTTCGAGGCGTTGGCCGCGACCGGCGGTCCTCCGGTGGAGGTGCTCCTCGTTAGCACCACGTGAAAGCCCACCGCTGCTCCGCAGGAGGAAAAGGGGGGCGCAGAACCAGGCGATCGGCCGCTCTCGAGGTGGTCGCACCACCAAGCTCCACGCCCTGAGCGACGGCCTCGGTCGACCGCTCCGGTTCCTGCTCACGGGCGGGCAGGCGGCGGACTGCCGGGCCGCCGAGACGCTGCTCGCCGGGCTTGCGCCACGATCGCTGGTCATGGCCGATCGCGCCTATGACACCGACGCGATCCGTCGCCAGATCGAAGGTCAGGATGCCGTCCCGAACATACCATCGAAGACCACGCGACGCTGGAAGAGCTGCTTCAGCCCTGTGCTCTACCGCGCCCGCAACGCTGTCGAGCGTATGTTCTGCAGGTTGAAGGACTACCGGCGGATCGCCACGCGCTACGACAAGCTCGGCGCTAACTTTCTCAGCGCCGTCTACATCGTCGCGAGCGTCACCTGCTGGTTATGAGTCCGGACCCAAGCGTGGCAGTCAGGACAAGATCGCGAAGCCTGAAGATGTGCGGAGACGCCGATCTAATCTCTGGGAGCACAGCGACAACAACGACGATGAGGAGCAAGGCGGCCCAGTGCATCGGAAAGATCCGGGCAAACCGCGCGAGGAGAAATGCGCGGTGTCGAGAGAAGCTCCATTGAAGACCCGGATGCGCATAGCTGAGAACGAAACCGCTCAATACGAAGAAGAGATCGACGCCGAGATATCCCGCTCTCAAGACGGGCACCGGGTGCACAAAGCAAAACTGAGCGTGGAACAACAGCACCCATACGGCGCCAACGCCGCGTAGCCCCGTTAGTCCGGGGAGAGACGGCCGTGTGCCCGCACTCGGCTTCGTTACCGCGACTTTTTCCAAGGGTTCAGCTTCCTATCCCGGTGACCAAACGACCGGTGGTTGTAATAGCATGAGACGACGTTGTTGAGTTGGGATCAGTTGGCGGCGGATTGGTTGGCTTGTTTAGCTGAGGAGGAGGTTCTGCTACCAACCGTTCTGGGTGGCCATTGGCTGACCAACGTAGATTGACTTCACCCGACTCGATCAGATTGCGCGCCAAAGCCATTGCTGTGCATCGGTGACGATCAGCGCTGTAGCCGCGCGGGACAGATGGTTGAGAGCCTTGCCGGCCTGCGATCGTGAGAACCACGATGCCTCTGGAGAACGGACAGCCTAGGCTAGGGCTGGGACCCATGAAGTTCTTGGAGCGACGCGGGGCGGTGTGATTCACGAT
>CAXUIA010000014.1:0-5989 GCA_964250835.1 uncultured Acetobacteraceae bacterium
GTCTCGGGAACTGGTCCAGGTGGCGGCGAAGCTTCCCAAAAACGCGTCGCCGGCGCCTGTGGTGTCGACCGGGGTCGCGGGTGTGGGTGGGATGAGCTGCGCGGCATGCGCTTCCACAAGCAGCGCGCCGGCAGCACCACGGGTGACGATGATCGATTGTAAGCCGCTTGCCAGGATGTGTCGGCACGCGGTGACGACGTCCCGCTCAGTTGCCGTTGGCAGGCCGGTGAGGAGGGCGAGCTCGGTCTCGTTCGGAGCGAAGAAACGCGCACTTCTTATGCGTTCCAAGGGCAGGTCGGCGGTGGCGGGCGCGGGGTTGAGAAGGACGGGCACGCCGGCGGCCGCCGCAACCTCGATCGTGTGAAGGACAACGGCGAGTGGGATCTCGAGCTGGAGCAGGATGAGGTCGCAAGCTGCGAGGTCAGCGGCGGCGCGGTCGATGTCGGCGGGCGTGAGACGGGCGTTGGCGCCGGCGTCGATCAGGATACGGTTCTGGCCGGAGCTCTCGACGATGATCGTCGCCGTGCCCGTCGACGTGCCGGGGACGGTGATGACGTGGCGTGTGTCGATCTGGTCGTCGTGAAAGGCCGCGATCGCGTCGCGGCCGAAGGGATCGTCGCCGACCGCGCCGACGAAGAGGGTGGAGGCGCCAGAGCGTGACGCGGCAACAGCCTGATTGGCGCCCTTGCCGCCGCGGCCGACCGAAAAGCCGGTGGCCGCGCGTGTCTCCCCGGCATCCGGCATCCGGTCGGTCGTGGTGACGAGGTCAGTGTTGATGCTGCCGACGACGGCGACGCGACCCATCAGTGCGATGGGACGACGGGCGGGTTGCCGGTGGCACGATTGGTGGTGACCATGGTGTCGGTGGTCAGGTTGCCGAACGCCTGGCAACCGGCGAGACAGAGCAGGACAATCAGGGTCGCGTGCCGCGTGAGCACGGCAAGCTGTCGATGGTTGACGTGGGCCGAATGGTTCATACTAACCACCAACATTAAGCAAGGACCCGATGAGCGCGCTCGAGACCTTTATCCGGGATCGGCGGATCACGGAGGTTGAGTGCCTGGTTCCCGATCTGTCGGGCATCGCACGCGGTAAGATTTTGCCGGCCGAAAAGTTCCTGCGGATCCTGCGTGACCGCGGGCTGCGTATGCCGGAAAGCATCTTCGTGCAGACGGTGACTGGCGACACGCCAGACGAGGACATCACCAATCCCGCTAACTCGGACATCTACATGCTTCCCGATGCGGGCACGGTCCGCGTGGTGCCATGGTATGCGGAGCCGACGGCGCTGGTGATCAGCGATTGCGTGTACCTCAACGGGATGCCCGTCGATATTTCGCCGCGTCATGTGCTTCGGCGTGTTCTGTCGCTGTACGAAGAGCGCGGCTGGCAGGCGATCGTGGCGCCCGAGCTGGAGTTCTTTCTGGTCCAGATCAACAAGGATCCGGATTATCCGCTGGTCCCGCCGGTCGGGCGGACCGGACGGACGGAGAGCGGACGGCAGGCGTACGGGATCGACGCGGTCAACGAGTTCGATCCGCTCTTCGAGGACGTTTACGACTATTGCGAGGCGCAGGGGATCGACATCGACACGCTGACCCACGAGGCGGGCGCGGCGCAGATCGAGATCAATTTCACTCACGGCGATCCGCTGGCGCTGGCCGACCAGGTGTGCCTGTTCAAGCGTACGGTGCGCGAGACGGCGATCCGGCACCAGGTGGGCGCGACGTTCATGGCCAAACCCATGCAGGGCGAGCCGGGATCGGCGATGCATATTCATCAGAGCGTGTCCGACCGGGAGACCGGCCGCACGCTGTTCGCATCCGACGACGGCCGCGACACCGATCTCTTCCTGGCCCATATTGCGGGGCTGCAGACCTATCTCCCGTCGGTGATGCCGTTGCTGGCGCCGAACGTGAACTCCTATCGCCGCCTGGCCGGACGCGGGGACGCGCCGATCAACGTCCATTGGGGACACGACAACCGGACGGTGGGGTTGCGGGTGCCGTATGCCTCGCCGGATGCGCGGCGGGTGGAGAACCGGGTTCCGGGGGTGGATGCGAACCCATACCTCGCCATTGCCGCGTCGCTCGCATGCGGGTGGCTCGGAATGATCGAAGGACGCATGCCGGCAGCACCCATCACCGGAAGCGCGCACGTGCTGCCGCAACTGGCTTTGCCGCGCGACCAGAGCGACGCACTCGAGCGGCTGAAGGTGTGCGCGCCGCTGGGCGAGGTGTTGGGGACGCGCTTCCTTGCCGTGGTGAGCGCGGTCAAGCAGGCGGAGTATGACGCTTACCAGCGGGTGATTTCGAGCTGGGAGCGCGAGAACCTGTTGTTAAACGTGTGAATACAGCGATGCTCCCCGTGATCCCGCTGGGGCAGCGCCCGCAGACCCGCTTCTTGGGGCAACTTCCGGTGGTCGTTGCGGTTTAGTCTCCCGGCATTGGAGTGTGCGTGATGATTACCATTCTCCTGATTATCCTGCTCATCGCCGCCTTGGGCGGCTTCGGGCACACCGGATACCGGCGTGGCTGGTATGGCGGCTACAATCAGCCTGGCGCGCCAATCGCAGGGGGTTGGGGCGGCGGTGGTCTCGGCGTATTCCTGTTGGTCGTAGTCCTGTTGTTGCTGCTATTCGGCCATGGCGGCGGGCCGTCCGCCACCTGAGGCTTGCACCAGCACGCCAAGTAGGTCGCGAGCCGGGTCATCCAGGCTCGCGATCTGGTTTTTGTACGGATTGACGTAGTTTTCGAACATTTCAGAGGCGTTCAGGAGTTCTGCGACTGCCGCGGCCAGCGGGCTTGGATCATTCCCCATGGGAATGAGTGTGCCATTTACACCGGCAACGACCTGCTCGGCGGCCCCGCCACTCTCAGTCGCCAATACCCAAACGTCACGGGCGAGCGCTTCGCGCACTGTCAGCCCGAAACTTTCCTTCCACTGTGACGGAAACAGCAGAACGTCGATCCCTTGGAAGAACGCGTCCATCGTATCCTGGCTGTAAGCTGGGACCACGCGGACGATGCCCCTCATTGCCCAACGCCGCGGCTTGAAGTTGCTGAAGCCGAGATTGAGCGTGTTGTCGACGATAACCAACTCCCAGTCGTTGCGGTCCAGGGAGCGAAACGCGCTCTCGATGATTTTCATTCCTTTCAGCGGATCGTTGCCGCCGACATAGCCAAACCTGATTGGTCCCGGTTGGCGCAGGATACGCTGTCTTGAAGGAAGCCGGATGCCGTTCCGGTTGATTGTCAGCTTTTCCGGCGGCACGCCGTTCAACGCGTAAAGAGCCCCGTGCGAGGCGCTCGGGGACAACACTTTCGCCGCACCGAGCATGGCCTGTTTAAGGATGTCCATCCGGCTTTGCAGATGGTGAGTGGACGGCATGCAGCGCTCGCACACCTTCAGATCGATGGTGGTCTGGTAGCAGTACGTGTTGTCTGCCCGCACCATGAACTGGCGTGCGCAAAGCCACCAGGCGTCGTGTACGGTGATCACGTAGGGCACGCCGGCGCGCTGGCAGGCGCGTGGGATCCCGGCGCCGAAATGCTGAATTGCGTGAAGATGAACGATGTCGGGATCGACCGCTTCGAGGACGTCTGCAAAGCGCCGGGCCATTTCGGGATCGTCAAAATTGAGTATGTCGTCCTGCGTCGGCGGCATGGCGATGCCGATCACGTGCAGACCGCGCGCGACGTAGCGCTTGAGCGTGTATTGCGGTGCTGGGAAATTGTGCGAGGTGAAGACGAGAACCTCGGTGTCGTCTTGATCATTCAGACGCCGCGCCATTTCTTCTGCAACGATTGTGGCGCCGCCGAAGCTCCGCGGGGCGAAAAAGAGGTTGACGGACAGTATCCGCAGTCGTGCTCTTTCTTGCTGAGGCACCAGTGAGGCGAGAGGCCGCACCGCATGCGCGGCGATTGCGTGCGGGGCATAACGCTCCAGAACGTTGGCGCGGGCGCGTTTTCCGACGCGGGAGCGCAAAGCCGGGTCGGCAACCAAAGCTCGCAGCGCTTCAAACCATTCGTCATCGTTGGCGGCGAGAAATCCGTCCACCCCGTTCTCGATGGCGTCGCGGAACTCACGGCGCGGCGAGCAGACCGACGGCAGTCCCACAATCGCTGCTTCGATCAGTTTTATGTTGCTCTTGGCGTCGTTGAAAGTGGTGTCTTCGAGAGGTGCGATCGAGATGTCGGCAAACGCCAGTGCCGCGAGATAGGCCCTGAAGTTCGTCATCTCCAGCCGCTCGACACGGCCGGCGAACCCGTCGAAAAGGGGCGGCAGGTTGAGCGTGCCGATAATACGCAAATGGACTGTCTCGGTATCGGCCAGCAAGCGCAGAAGAGCCGGGACCGCGGCCGTGAAGTCGGTGTCGTGCGTGAGCGTGCCCGACCCATAGACGATGATGACCCGATCGTCGTCGCGCTGCCGCGCGGCGATTGCGTCGGCGGCGAAGGCCAGGGTTTCGCGGTCGAGCGCATTGTTGACGACGCTGCTCGGTTTGCCGCTCGCTTGCGACATGAGCTCGGCAAGCACCGACGTCGAGCCGATCGAACGGTCGGTGGCCAGGAGCGCACGGCGATAAAGAACAGCGCTGTTAAGGACCTCGCGCCGCAGGCTCGACGGCAGGTCGCGAAGATTGGCGTTCGACCCGTAAAGGACCACGTCGAAGATGAGGTCGTCGATCTCCCATAGCGTTTCGACGCCGAGACGCTTTGCCTCGTCGATCAAGTCGAGTGGACCCTCCTGTCCGGCCACACGATACAGAATGGCCAGAGTGTGGGTCTGAAGGAGAGAAAGGGCTTCCGGGATCCGCCAGCACGACACCACCGTGCAGGGTATGCCGAGACGCTCGAAATGCTCCTTCTTTTGCCAAACGCGGTATTTTGCGCATTGCGGGATGCTCAACTCCGCAACGATGAGAACGCGATGGCGTAGCACGCGGCCTGCCGAGATGCCGGTCGGCGCGCGATAGATTTCATGCGCCGGATCGTGCGGTCCGGACTGCTTGCGTTCCGCAACAAGCAGCGACTGCTTGCGTGCGATCTCGCCAATCTCGCGTTCAACCTCGTGGGTGCTGCTGCGTACGACCCGCGGTGCCGTGCGCACCGGCCGCGACGAGCCTGGACGCAGATGGTCGCGTATGCGCGTGAGCGTCGCGACGGGTCCGTCGTCGATCACCGACTGCCCCGTGCGTTTCGCCACAAGCCATGCGAAGGCGACGCGGTGCCGCACTCGGCCGTCGACGAGGCGCGCGAGAGAGCGCCCGAAAAGCGGGCTTGGGTTTTCGACCTGCTGGCGAAGAATGGACGCGCGCATCGCGTGAAGCCGCGCGCTCTCGATCAGCACGTCTTCAAGCGAAGGTGCCGACGCGTCCGGTTCGTCCACCGGGTAAGCGTCTGGCGACATGGCTAGTCCTCTTTCCGAATGCTATTGCACTCTCTCTAGGGACAGCCGACGCAAGGGTCCAGGCTGGAGGGCGGTCATGAACCTGGTCAACCGGCTTGTCGTCTCTGCTCTCCTCGGAGGAGCAGTTTGCGCCTGCCTTGTGGTTTTCGTCTTCGGTACGGGGCTGCAGATCCGGCACGCTTGGTATGCGCTGATCCCGGCCGCGATCGGGGCCGTTCTGCTCCTTGTGCTGCGCCGCGCGGCTCCCGAAAGCTAGCCCAGGACGCGTTTGTGCCAGTCAGCGATCGACTCGTCAGGGTATTCGTCGAACTGCCGGTCTTTCGGCCCGGCGTCCACCTCGACCCAGTCGGGCTTTGATCCGAGCATCATGTGCGTGCGTTCGGGCGCACGGGGCAGTTCGCTGTCGATCGCGGACGCGAAAGGGTGGAGCAGGTCGGGCCAGTCCGGGCTGAATAGCCACAGCGCACTCCCGCAGATCGCGCAGAAGACGCGCTCCGCGTCGCTCACGTCACCGCCTCCGAGCTTGGCGTTGTAGATCCGCGTGTGCTCGCGGCCTTCGACCGTGAGGGTCGACGCG
>CAXUIA010000014.1:5999-6347 GCA_964250835.1 uncultured Acetobacteraceae bacterium
CCCAGACGCAGTGGTTGTCCTCCATGCTGGTCTGGGCTGCTCCTGGCGGGGTCAGAGGCGGAGCCCCCGCCCTGTGCGATGGCGCAATTGTCAGGCACCTGCGGGCATGGCGATGGCGGACCCGGCGCGATTCGAACGCGCGACCTTCGCCTTCGGAGGGCGACACTCTATCCAGCTGAGCTACGGGTCCGTTGGCGTGTGATTAAACGATTGAGCGAGTGGGCGCCAGTCTGCGGTCAGGGGTCATCCTGCATCTGGTAGGCGCCGGTGTCGTCGAAGGCGTCGGGTAGCGGGATCGGGGCGCCGTCCTGCCATGGCCGGCCGGCGGTCCAGCCGGCGGCGAGGATG
>CAXUIA010000014.1:6357-9997 GCA_964250835.1 uncultured Acetobacteraceae bacterium
GGTGCGGGGCGGCGGCTTGTGCGCGGGTCATCAGGTCGACAAGCCCCGCGATCACGGAGATTGGTGCACCGTTAAGGGTGAGGGGGTCGCGAGAGAGCTTGATGAGCTCGGCCGTGTCGTCGCTGGCGGTGATGTGGAGCGGGAGCTCACGGCCGGTGAGACGGCTGCCGGGAGCAAAGGTGTCGGCCACATCGAGTGCGGCGACCAGGAGCGGGTTGAGCTGGCCGCGTCCCCAGACGCCGGGGGCGAGCAGGACGGTGCCCGCGAGCCGCACGCCGCCACGCCCCGGGATGTCGCCCGCATTGAGCAGCATGGCGACCGCGCCGCCCATGCTTTCGCCCATGACGTAGATCGGCGTGCCCGGAGGTTCGCGTCGCGTGACGTCGGCTGTGACTTCGGCCGCGTCCGCCACGAGACGGTCGGCGCCGCCCCACCGGCCGCGATGGGGGGCGGCGCCGAAGCCGCGCTGATCGTAGCCGTAGACGGTGAAGCCTGCGGCAGCGAGGCGGGGACCTGAGTGCTCCCAGGCGTCGCGGCTGTCGCCGAAGCCGTGCAGTGCGACGACCGCGCCACGCTCGAGGCCGAGCGCCGGCCAGACGCGGGCCGGAAGTGCAGCGCCATCGTCCATTCTGAAGCTCAAATCGGGTGGCTGGACGGCGGCGTCCTGCCGAATGGGCACGCGTCCGGTGCTGCAGCCGGCTACCACCAGGGCCGTCATTGCGGCCGTCCACGAATTTACCCTGGCACTCATCACCACTATGCTCCAACTGCCGTCACGGCACCCGACGAGAGGCGAGCAGATGCCATACGGCGCATCAACCCCCCATCCTAAACTTGGATTGATCGAGACGGTCGAGGTGCATAGCCGGGTCGTCGCCTGCGACGGTGGCGCGGGGCCGCTCGGGCATCCGCGGGTCTGGCTGCGGATCGTGGACGAGCAGACTTTCTGCCCCTGGTGCTCGCGGGTGTTCAAGCTGGCACCTGGCGGCGCCGTTGATGACGACGACCATTGAGCGAAGTTCTCGACGAGCCGGTCAGCGCGGCGGGTGAAGAGGCGGCCCGCCATCTGGTCCTGATCGACGGTTCGGGGTTCATCTTTCGCGCCTTCCACGCGCTGCCGCCGATGACGCGGGCGGACGGGACGCCGGTCAATGCGGTGTTCGGGTTCTGCAACATGCTGGCGCGCTTGATGCGCGACCATGTCGGCACGCATCTGGCGGTGGTGTTTGACGCGGGGCGGGTGACGTTCCGCAACACGATCTCGGGCGACTACAAAGCGCACCGGCCGCCGCCGCCCGACGAGCTGGTGCCGCAGTTTGCACTGATACGGGACGCAACGGCGGCGTTCGGGGTGCCGTCAATCGAGCTCGCGGACTACGAGGCGGACGACCTGATCGCGTCGTATGCGGCGGAGATGGAGCGGACGGGCGGACGCTGCACGATCGTCTCGTCGGACAAGGACCTGATGCAGGTCGTCGGCGGAGCGGTTGAGATGCTCGACCCGATCAAGCAGAAGCCGATCGGGCCGGCCGAGATCGCCGAGAAGTTCGGCGTGCCACCCGCACTCATGGTCGAGGTGCAGGCGCTGATGGGCGACAGTGTCGACAATGTGCCGGGGGTGCCGGGGATCGGCCCGAAGAAGGCGGCGGCGCTGATCCTGGAATACGGGACGGTCGATCGGGTGCTGGAGGCGGCCGTGTCGGGCGCGATGAACGCGGCCACGCAGCGCGATGCGCTGGTGGCGAACGCGGACAACGCGCGCACGTCGCGACGGCTGGTGGAGCTGGTGCGCGACGCGCCGTTGCCGCTGCCGGTGGACGCGCTGACGGCGAGCCCGCCGGACGCGGCGCGGCTGGGCGGCTGGCTGGAGGCGATGGGATTTCGATCCATCCGGCAGCGGTTGGGACTGGATGGCGCAGCGGCTCCGGTCGAGGTGGCACCGGTCGTGCCGGTGACGGTGGGTTTTGGTGGCTACGCGTGCGTGACCGACGAGGCGGGGCTCGCGACCTGGCTCGCGGAGGCGCAGGCGGGCGGAATGCTCGCGCTTGACACGATCACCGACGGGCTCGATCCGATGCGGGCCAAGCTGGTGGGGGTTGCCTTGGCGACCGGGCCCGGGCGCGCCTGCTACGTGCCGCTGCGCCACGAGGGCACGTTGGAGACGCAGGTTCCGGCGCAAATCGAGCCCGCGCGCGTAGCGGCGCTGATGGCGCCGGTGCTCGCGGACGCAGGCGTGCTGAAGGTGTTCCACAACGCGAAATTCGACCTGCTGCTGCTGGCGAGCGAGGGGTTCGGCGAGATCGCGCCGGTCGACGACGTGATGCTGATTTCCTACGCGCAGGAGGCGGGGGCGCACGGGCACGGGCTCGAGGAACTGTCGGCACGAAGCTTGGCGCACACGCCGGTGGTGGCGGATTCGGTGACGGGGACGGGGCGCAACCGGCTGACGTTCGACCATGTGCCGCTCGACCGGGTGACGGCGTTCGCGGCGGAAGCGGCCGACGTGACGCTGCGGCTGTGGCACGCGGTCCGGCCGGAGCTGCGGGTGAACCGGTCGCTCGCCGTATACGAGCAGATGGAGCGCCGGCTGATCCCGATCCTGGCGGCGATGGAGCGGGCCGGGATCACGGTCGATGCGTTCGAGTTGCGACGGATGAGCGAGGAGTTCGGAGCGCGGATGGCGGTGATGGAGACCGAAATCCACGCGATGGCGGGCCGGCCGTTCAACCTCGGCAGCCCCAAGCAGTTGGGCGAGGTGCTGTTCGACGACATGGCGCTGCCGGGCGGACGGCGGATGAAGACGGGCGCCTGGGGAACGGACAGCACGGTGCTGCAGCGGCTAGCCGAGCAAGGGCACGATTTGCCGGCGCGGATCCTGGAGTGGCGTCAGCTCGACAAGCTCAAGAGCACGTATGCCGACAGCCTGCAGACGGACATCAATCCGCGGACCGGGCGTATCCACACCAACTACCAGATGGCGGTGACGAGCACGGGGCGGCTGTCGTCGAACGATCCTAACCTGCAGAACATTCCGATCCGGACCGAGGAGGGCGGCCGGCTGCGGCAAGCGTTCGTGGCGGCGCCCGGGACGGTGCTGGTGAGTGCGGACTATTCCCAGATCGAGCTGCGGCTGCTGGCGCATGTCGCGGACATTCCGGCGCTGAAGGAGAGTTTTTCGCGCGGTGAGGACATCCATGCGCGCACGGCGAGCGAGGTGTTCGGGGTGCCGATGGAGGGGATGGACGCCTCCACACGGCGGCGTGCGAAGGCGATCAACTTCGGGATCATCTACGGGATTTCGGCCTTCGGGCTGGGGCGTTCGCTCGGGATCGGGGCGGGGGAAGCGAAGGCCTACATCGAGGCGTATTTCGCGCGCTATCCGGAAATTCGCGCCTACATGGAGCGGACGCGCGAGGAGGCGCGTCTGCACGGGTATGTTCTGACGCCGTTCGGCCGGCGGTGCTGGATCCCGGGAATTGCGGAGAAGAACCCGGCCCGGCGCGGCTATGCGGAGCGTCAGGCGATCAATGCGCCGCTTCAGGGAGGGGCCGCCGACATCATCAAGCGCGCGATGGTTCGGCTGCCACGGGCTTTGCAGGTGGCCGGATTGGAGACCCGCATGCTGCTTCAGGTTCATGAC
>CAXUIA010000014.1:10007-16627 GCA_964250835.1 uncultured Acetobacteraceae bacterium
ATGACGAGCTGCTGTTCGAGGCGCCGGAGGTGGAGGCTGAACGTGCGGCGGAGGTGGCGCGTGAGGTGATGCAGGGCGCTGCCCTATTGTCGGTGCCGCTCTTGGTAGAAACCGGTGTCGGACGCAGCTGGGCGGAAGCGCACTGATGAACGGTGTCCGGAGGCGTCGTGTCAAAGACGTGCTTCGCACTTTGGGCTTCTGGCGGGGGCTAGAGGCAGCGCCCCTCGCCTTCTTGCTGTGTGCGGCTGCGCCGACTGCTCCCGCCGTAAGCGGCGCGTTCGCGCGCGCGACTGCGGTCGGCCAGTCGACGGGCGGCGTGTTCCTCACGATCACGAGCCCGGCCGGCGACACGCTGACGGGTGCAAGTTCGGATGATGCCAGCCATGTGTCGCTGCATCGGATGACCATGTCGGGGAGCGTGATGCAGATGCGGGAGCTGAAGTCGGTGGACCTGCCGGCGGGCAAGCCGGTGACGTTCGCGCCGGGCATCATGCATCTGATGCTTGAGGGTCTCGTGCACCCACTGCGCCGGGGCGAAACGATTTCTCTGAGGCTCCATCTGGCGCATGCCGGCGAAGTGCCGGTCGATGTGCCGGTGGCCGGGCCGGGAGCGAGCATGCCCCCTATGCCGGGGATGTCGCCTTGAGGCGCGTACTGGCCGCCAGCGCGGTGGCGCTGCTGTTGATGGTGGCGGTCGTTCTGGCGGTATTTGCGGCCTCGCGCATGGGCGAGTGGACCAATCCATTCGGAAAGCCATACCGTTCGGCGGCAGCCAGCGTGCGGATTGGCGGGCCGTTTACGCTGATCGGACCAGAGGGAAAGTCGGTCGCGAGTTCGGACTTTCACGGGAAATGGATGCTGATCTATTTCGGCTACACGCATTGTCCGGACGCGTGTCCGACGGCGCTGAACGACATCGGGGTGGCGCTCGACATGATGAAGTCGCGGCGCACGACAGTGGCACCCCTGTTCATTACCGTCGATCCGGAGCGGGACACGCCGCCGGTGATGGCGGCCTACACGCATCAGTTTTCGCCCCAGATCGTGGGCTTGACCGGCTCGGACGCGGCGATCAGGCAGGCTGAGCGCGAGTATCACGTCTATGCCGCGCGCCAACCGACGGCGGACGGCGGCTACGGCATGGATCACAGCAACATCATCTACGTGATGGATCCGTCGGGACAGTTCGCGGGCGTCATCGACGGCAGCGCCAACCCCGAGGACATTGCCGCGCAGGTGGTGAAGTTCGAGGCCTGACGAAGCCGTCATGCCGGTCCATGTTGTGGGCGTGAGCACTCCACCCGATGTCGCGGTTCTGCCGCGGCCGCCGATGCCGACCCGCGTGCGCGGGCAGGTTGAAGCTTTCTTTGTCCTGCGCCGCAATCCGCTGGAGCTTTGGGGACGTCCCGCGTACGAGGAGGGCGTTCTGACCGGCCGGTTTCTGGGTCGCGAGCAGTTGCTGCTCAATGACACGGACGCGATCAAGCACGTCCTGGTCGACAATCACGCTAACTATCAGCGCAACGCGCCCACGCGTCGCATCCTTCGCCCGGTGCTCGGGGAAGGTCTGTTCCTCGCCGAGGGAGAGGCGTGGCGTCATCAGCGCCGAACGATTGCGCCGTCAATGGCGCCGCGCGCGCTCGACGTGCTGGCGCGCCATGTCGCGGTGTCGTCCGGCGAGGCGGAGCAGACGCTCGACGGGAAAGTCGGACGCGTCGTCGAGCTGCTGCCGGTCTTGCAACAGCTGGCTCTGAGGATTGCGGCGCGGTCGATGTTTTCCCTCGAGGCTGCAAGCTTCGGCGAGCAGCTGCGGGCGTTGCTGTTTCGCTACGGCACCAACTATGCGCAGCCGGGTGTTCTCGACATGCTGCTTCCGGAGAGCCGTCCGTCGCCGGTGGACCGGCTGCGGGCGCGTTTCCGCACCGACTGGCTGGCGCTGATCGATCGGATCATCGACGCGCGCGAAGCGGCACCAGCGGCGGCCGGAACGGCGCGCGATCTGTTCGACATGCTGTCGAGCGCGCGCGACCCGGAAACGGGACAGGGCTTCGATCGTGCGATGCTGCGCGACGAGGTCGCCACGATGATCCTGGCCGGGCACGAGACGACGGCCGTCGCGCTGTTCTGGTCGCTGTTCGTGGCCGCGCGCATGCCTGGCTGGCAGTCGGAGCTGGCGGAGGAGGCGGTGGGCGTGGATCTCTCGCCCGACCGAGCGTCGGACGCGGTCGATACGCTGGTCAAGATGCGGGCGCATGTCGATGAGACGTTGCGGCTCTACCCGCCGGCGTTTCTGATCACGCGGGAGGCGAAGGGTGCCGATGTGGTCGGGGGTCATCGCATCGCGCCCGGGACGGTTATCAGCGTTGCGCCGTTCGTGCTGCACCGGCATCGCCGTTATTGGCCGGAACCCGACCGGTTCGATCCCGCCCGGTTCCTGCCGGGCGCGACGCCGCCCGCCCGCTACACCTACATGCCATTCGGGGCGGGACCGCGGATCTGTATTGGCGCGCGTTTCGCACTGACCGAGGCGGTGGTGGTGATGGCGCGGCTGCTGGCGCGCTACCGGGTGGAGCTTGCGGCGGGAAGCGAGCATGTGCTGCCGCGTGCGCTGGTGACGACGCAGCCGGATCGGCCGGTGCGGTTTATCCTGCGTCGGCGGGTGCATTGATGGGGCTCTGCTTCACACCGCGGAGCCGCCTCAGGACGTCTCCTCCATCCACAGGGCGATCGCGACGGCCAGGATCGCTGGCAGCGCGAGCGCGCCCAAGCCGCCGCTCCAACCCAGCAGGTGGACGGCGGCACCTCCCACAAGGCCGGACAGCGCGCCGCCCACACCCTGGAGCGCGTTGACCGTTCCGAGCGCGGTCTGTGTCCGGCCGCTGCCCCAGGTCACGTCGGCAATGACGATCGGAACGGCGACGCCAGTCAGTCCCGACGATAGGCCGTCGAGCAGCTCGGCGAGGATCAGCCAGACCGGATCCGTCAGCAGCGCCGACAGCACTGCACGAAACGGAAGTATGGCGAAGGCCAGCAGCAGGAGGCGGCGCCGTCCGCGCCGGTCGGCGAACGATCCGGCCCAGAGAGCGACCGGGATCATGGTGAGCTGGGCCATGAGTACATAGTCGGCCGTCCAGGCCGTCGCGTTCACGCCGGTCGTCGCCAGACGTTGGACGATGAGGGCCAGCATGGTGCCGTTACCGAGGTTGAACAGCGCCAGCGCGCCCGCGACCATCATCAGCCGGCGATTGGACAAGGTCTCACGAAGCGCATGACGCGGACGTTCGTCGTCGTGCTGCTCGTCCCAGCCATGTGCCCGGCGTTCGTTCCAGGCGCGGCCAGGTGTCGCGATGACGGAGGCGATGGCGCCCGCCGCCATGCCGCCGAGTGCGAGGAACGATGCGCGCGGTCCGACGAGGTGCGTGCCCGCCGCGACGAGGAGAGCGGCGAGCACGATCCCGGCATGGTTGAAGGCCTGGTTGCGCCCTTGCTGACGCGGAAAGGCTTGCTTGCCCACGATGCCGAGCGTGAGCGAGGTCAGCGCAGGGATCACCAGGGTGCCGCCCAGGACGGCGACCACTTGAGAGGCCAGCACGGCCACGAAGCTATGCGCGGGGAGGATCAGGAGCGTACCGGCGAGGATCGCGGCGGAGGCCAGCACGAGCTGGAGCCGAGGACGGCCGGTGCGATCGACGAGTGCGCCTGCCGGACCGTTCAGCAGCAGGCTTGCAAGACCCGTGATGGTGGTGATCGTGCCGACGCGGGTCGGGCTCCAATGGTCTTCGGCGAGCCAGGTCGCCAGGAACGGACCGAGGCCACCCTGGATGTCGCCGGTGAACAGGTTGATGAGCGCCAGATGGGTTACAGGTGACAGCGTCAGTCCTCGAAGATGACGTTGGCGTTCAATGCGGCGGCGGCCTTGCGCTCGGCGGTGGTGCGCACGGTCCAGACCAGCAGGGGTATGCCGAGGATCGACGCGGTTTGCCGGGCGAGGCGACGGGATGCCTTGCGGACGTCGTAGGCGATGAAGTCCGGGCGTAAGGCGAGGGCGACCGCAAGCCGTTCCGCCGACGCGGCAACCAGGCCGCAGGGTAGGTCGGGCCGCAGACGCTTGAGTCGCCGGACGGTTGATGGATTAAAGGATTGCAGCGCGAGCGCGCCCGGTCGGCCGGCAAGAACTTCAGCGGTGGCGCGCTCGCCCGCACGGCCGACACGCTTGATCTCGATCAGGACAGGGGTGCGGCCGGCGACCATCTCGAGCACGTCGTAAAGCGAGGGGATCGGCTCGTCCGTGCCGCACAGCCGGAGCGTGCGAAGAGTGGCCAGATCGTGTTGGTCGAGCCGTCCATGCCGCCCGGTCAGGCGCGACAGCGCGTCGTCATGGAAGACCACCGGCACGCCGTCCAACGAGACACGCACGTCGAGTTCGATGGCGGTTTCGGCCATGACGGCTGCGTGAAAGGCGGCTAGCGAGTTCTCGGCGACGCCAGCGCCATGCAAGCCACGATGGGCCACCGGTGTGTGTAGCAGCCAGTCCGTGACGCTCACGCCTCGAGCGGCTTGCGAACACGGCTGGCGCTGATAGCGGCGCCGATCGTGGCGACGGCAGCGCCGAACCCCATGCAATCGCGTGCGGCCGAGCCGCTGGCCAGGAGCGCGAAGACGGACGCCACCAGCATCGCGCCCATTGTCTGTCCGAACAGGCGCGCGGCGGAGACCATGCCGCTTGCAGCACCCGAGCGCGCGTACGGTGCGCACAGCAGGATCGCTCGATTGTTCGGAGGTTGAAAGACCCCGAAACCGAGGCCGGCCAGTGCGATCCGGCTGCAAATGCCGAAATCCGAAGGGTGGGCGTTGATAGTGCGGAGGAGCATGAAGCCGGAGGCCGTGACCAGTAGGCCTGCGCTCGAAACGATTGCGGGGCTGGTGCGGTCAGCGATCCGGCCGACAGCGAAGGAGCCGATGGCGACGAACGTGGCCCAAGGGGTCATCAACAGTCCGGTCTGCACGGCGTCGCGTCCCAATCCGGCCTCAAGAAAGAAGGGCATGGCGATGATAAAGAAGTTGGAGGCGATAAAGCCCAGAAAGCCCACGGAGAAGGCGAGGCGGAACGGCGGGAGGCGCAGGAGGTCGACAGGGAAGAGCGGTGCCGCGCGTGCGCTTTCCCGCCTGATCAGCACGAACACGCAGGCGGCTCCGAAAACCACGAAGAGGATCGCCAGAGTGGGTGGGCCGCGATGGGCGAGATTGTCGAGCCCCATCACGAGCGGCCCAAAGGAGAGTGCCAGCAGGAGTGCGCTGAACCAGTCGAACGCTCGCACCGCGCGGGGTGTCTCGGGCAGGCTGGTGAGTGCCAGCCACAACGCCGCACCGCCGAGCGGAAGGTTGATCCAGAAGAGGTAGGGCCAGGTTGCGACCGAGAGAACGGCCGAGGCGACGGTCGGTCCGAGTGCCACGCCCACGGCGATGACGAGGCCGTTGAGCGCGATGCCGCGACCAAGCTGCGAGGCGGGATAGATGAAGCGCACCAGAGCCAGGTTGACGCCCATGATGCAGGCGCCGCCGAGGCCCTGGAACACGCGGGCGGCGGCGAGCGCCGGCAGGTTGGTCGACAGCGCGCAAAGGGCGGAGGCCACGATGAAGACGGCGAGACCCGCGCGGCACAGGCGGGCCGCGCCGAGGATTTCGCCGAGGGATGCCACAGGCATCAGGGCGATGAGGCTCGCCAGCTGGTAGGCGTTGACGACCCAGATCGAGCTGCTCGGGGAGGTGTGAATGTCGCGCGCGATGGTTGGCAGCGCCACGTTGGCGACTGCGTAGTCGAGAACCGACAGCAGGACCGAAAGCGCCACCGCCGCCATGGCGCGCGCGCGCGCTCTCCCCGTGAGACCGTCTGTCACCGTGTCCGCCATGGCGCGCACGATAGGCAATGGAACAGGGCCGCGTAAGCCAGCGCGGTCGGCGTGGTCACAAGCTGCCGAAGATCGGGGCGCGGGCTTGCGGCTCCACACGATTTCATCGACCCGGAGGCGCATGCCGGTCGCCTCGTTCCTTGCCGCTCTCGTCGCGCGCTGTGCGCGACGCGCACTCCTCGTCGCCGTCGCCGCACTGCTCCTTGCGGTCGCAGGCGGGTTCTACGCTAGCAGGCACTTGGGCGTGACGACGGATACCAATGCGCTGTTCTCGAGCAAGCTCCCCTGGCGCAAGCACGAGATGGCGATGCAGAAGCAGTTCCCGCAATTCTCCGACCTTCTCGTCATCGTCGTCGACGCGGCGATTCCGGAGGAGGCGGATGCGACGGCGTCGGATCTGGCGGCTCGCCTGTCGGCCGACCGCCAGCATTTTGTCGCCGTCACTCGTCCCGAGGCGTCACCGTTCCTGCAACGAAATGGCTTGTTGTTCTTGACGGTCCCTAAACTCACCGGGTTTCTCAATCAGACGATTGATGCGCAGCCCTTCCTGGGGCAGCTCGTGTCAGATCCCTCCTCGCGCGGCCTGTTGTCGGCCTTGTCGCTGGTGGCACTCGGTGTCGCGCACGGCCAGACGGAGCTTGGTCATTTTGCGCCGGCGTTGAACGGCTTCGAAGGTGCGCTGGCCGGTGCGGCGGGCGGGCGCGACGAGCC
>CAXUIA010000014.1:16637-22338 GCA_964250835.1 uncultured Acetobacteraceae bacterium
GATATAAGTTCGTGCTCGCGCAGATCAGGCAGAATTTCGGCGCCGTTCAACCTGGCGGCGACGCGACGCGGGCGGTGCGGGCGATTGCGGCGGGCCTACCGTTCGTGAGCGCCGGCCAGGCGCGGGTCCGGATCACCGGCGACGTGGCGATCGCCGACGAGGAGTTCGCCACCGTCGCAAAAGGGGCGATCGCGGGTCTGATCGGGTCGTTCGTGCTGGTCGTTCTCTGGCTATTTCTGGCGCTGCAGAGCTGGCGGCTGATCGTGCCGGTGGCCTGCACCCTGGTGCTGGGATTGGTGTTGACGGCGACCTTTGCCTCGCTTGCCGTGGGCACGCTGAACCTCATTTCGGTCGCATTCGCCATCCTGTTCGTGGGGATTGCGGTCGATTTCGCGATCCAGTTCACCGTTCGGTTCCGGGAGCTTTCGATTGGCGCGCGGAACATACGCGAGGCGCTCGACAGAACCGCGCGCCGGGTGGGCGTGCAGATCCTGATTGCTTCGGTCGCGACCGCGTCGGGCTTTCTCGCCTTCACGCCGACGGCTTTTGTCGGTGTGGCGAGCCTTGGTCTGATCGCGGGTTTCGGGATGCTGATCGCGTTCGCCTGCACGATCACGTTTCTTCCCGCGGCCCTGGTGCTTTGCCGGCCACGGGCGACACGCCGCGAGGTTGGTTTTCGGCAGCTCAAGCGCGTGGATATCTTCGTGGGGCAATTCCGGTTGCCGATCGTGGCACTCTGCGCGGCCCTTCTGATGGCAGGCGCCTTCGCCACAACCAGGCTTCGCTTCGACGCCGACCCGCTGCACACCAAGAACCAGCATCAGCAGTCGATCCAGACGCTTGATGACCTGATGCGCAACCCGCTCACGACGCCCTATACGACGGACACGCTGGTGAGCTCGGCCCCGGAAGCGGCGAAGCTCACGGATGAATTGTCTGCTCTGCCGCTGGTCCAGTCGGCGATGAGCATCGACAGCTTCGTTCCCGGTGATCAGCAGGCCAAGCTCGCGCTGATTGCCGATACGGCCAGCATCCTCGATCCGACGCTGGACGCACCCGCCCATGCGTCCAAGCCCACGGCCTCCGACATCCGGATGGCCATTGGCAGCACGCGGACGCAGATCAATGCCGTGACAGCACGGCTCTCGGCAGGCGATCCGCTCGTGCGGATCGCGTCCGATCTCGCGCGGCTGCAGACGGCATCCGACGCGTCGCTGCTGGCGATGGACACCTCGCTCACGCAATTCCTGCCCGTGCAACTGGCGCGTCTGCGTCTTGTGCTGTCAGCCGGTCCGGTAACGCTTGACTCCATTCCGCCCGACGTCTCGCGCGATTGGATCGCGCCGGATGGCCAATACCGGGTGCAGGCCACGTTGCGGCTGACAAACACATCGTCAAAGAGCTCGGGCAGCATGATCCGGCGCTTCGTCGAGCAGGTGCGCACGGTCGATCCGGAAGCCGGCGGACCGGTGGTCTCCATCCTATCGACCACCGAGACGATCCTGAGCGCGTTCCGGCATGCAGCCACTTACGCGGTGTTGGTGATCGGGTTGATCCTGGTGGTTTCGATGCGCCGGCTTGTGGATGCAGCCTGTATTCTGGGGTCGCTGCTGCTTTCGGCGGCGACAACCGTGCTGGTGTCGGTGCTGCTGCCGCTGCCGCTCAACTTCGCCAATATCATTGCGCTCCCGCTGCTGCTTGGAGTCGGCGTCTCGTTCAACATCTATTTCGTGATGAATTGGCGCGCGGGAGACTCCTCGCGACTTGCGTCGCCCACCGCGCGTGCGGTCATTTTCTCGGCGCTGACAACAGGGACCGCGTTCGGGTCACTGGCACTCTCGCAGCATCCGGGTACGGCAAGCATGGGGGCGCTGCTGCTGATCAGCCTGGCGGGGACGCTGTTCGCGTCGCTGGTGTTCATTCCGGCGTTGCTGGCGTGTCTGTCGCGGACGGCGCAGTCGCCTTGAGGCGAGGGCGCCCCGGCGCGCCCCAACGGCTGACGGGCAGAGCCGCTCGCTCTTGCTGGAGACGTAAACTCGGCTATGGCTTAGTGGAGGCACTATGAGCGAGAGCGGCGACTATCTGATCGACCGGCGGCGCCTCAGGCGCCGGCTCACCCTGTGGCGGCTGGCGTTTCTTGTCGTGCTGGTTGTGCTGGTCGTGCAGGAGATCCGGACACGCCATGGCTTGGGGCCGTTCGGGCCGCATCTCGATGCGTTGGTTGTCGACGGCGTGATCACCGACGAACATGCGCGGCTTGAGGCGCTTGCGCACGAGGCCAAGGACCCGCTGGTGCGAGGGCTTATTCTGCGCGTGGACAGCCCTGGCGGATCGGTTGCGGGCGGCGAAAACCTCCATGACGCGATCGCGCGGTTTGCGGCCAGCAAGCCGGTTGTGGCGGTGATGGGCGGTGAGGCGGCGTCGGCGGCCTACATGATTTCGGTTCCCGCTCAGCGGATCTTTGCGTCGAACGCGACACTCACCGGGTCAATCGGAGTTATTCTGGAAAGCCCGGACCTATCCGGGCTGCTCGGCAAGCTGGGGGTCGGCGTCGATGAGATCGTCTCCGGGCCGTTGAAGGGGCAGCCGTCGGTGAGCAGCCCGCTGTCGGCCGCCGGTCGGGACGTGCTGCAGGGCGTGGTGATGGACCTATACGGCCAGTTCGTGACCATCGTGGCCGAGGGGCGCCACATGGATCCGGCAAGGGTGCGGGCGTTGGCCGACGGACGGGTCTACACAGGCCACCAGGCCTTGCCGCTGGGGTTGATCGACCAGATCGGGACGGAGATGGACGCGCGCGCCTGGCTTGCCTCCCATTCGGGCGTGCCGGCTCAGACACCCGTTCATGACATCGACTGGCGCAAGAAGCCCAACGGGCTGCAGATGCTGACCGGGATGATCAAAACTCTTGTGCCGCAAGGGCTTACACTTGACGGGCCGCTGGCGCTCTGGCAGCCTTTAAGCGTCCGATGAGGCGGTCGACCGGCCCCGAGCGCGATCGAAGGGGTCCGATGACAAGATCCGAGCTGATCGCGGAGCTCGCCGAGGCGAACTCTCATCTTCAGGGCCGTGACGTGGAACTGATCGTGGCCACGATCTTCGACGAGATCAGCTCCGCACTTGCGCGCGGTGCGCGGGTCGAGCTTCGTGGCTTCGGCGCGTTCACCGTCAAGCGGCGCGATGCACGCACGGGGCGCAACCCTCGCACGGGGGAGGCGGTCCGGGTCGAGGAGAAGGTCATCCCGTTCTTCAAGGCGGGCAAGGAACTGCGCGAGCGGATCAATCGCCGTTTGACCACGCGCCAACCTTCCGGGCGTTGAGGAGAAGCAATGTTCCGTCTGATCCTGGCGGTTCCGCTCGTCGTCGTGCTGGTGATCTTTGCGCTGTCGAACAGGGCGCCGGTCGCGCTGACTTTTCTGGGCTACTCCATGCTAGCGCCGCTATCGGTGGCGATCCTGGTGGGTGCCGCGGTGTTCTTCGTCTTCGGCGCGCTGATCGTCTGGTTCGGCGAGCTTCGGCAGCGCCGCCGTGCGTACCGCGCTGAGCGACGGGTGAGACAGCTCGAACAGGAGTTGGCGGCGCTGCTGGCACAGCCCAGCATGGCGTCGCCGAGCACGAATGCGCTGGTGCCGGCATCGTAGAGAGGCGCCCCACGCGGCTGATTGCGGCGCTTGACACGGCGGACGGTGAGCGGGCTGCGTCATGGGCAAAAATGATCGGCCCCGAATGCGGGCTGTTGAAGCTGGGGCTCGAATATTTCAGCGCGAACGGGCCGGCTGGCGTGGTCTCGCTGGGGCCGAGCCGTGTCTTTCTCGATCTTAAACTGCACGATATACCGGCGACCGTCAGCGGGGCGGCGGGTGCGCTGGCCCGACTTGGCCCGGCCATGCTGACCGTCCATGCGGCAGGGGGGACGGCGATGATCGGAGCGGCGCGCGAGGCGCTCGAACGCCATTCGCGTGGTGTGCGGACGATGCTGCTGGCGGTGACCGTGCTGACCAGTCTGGATGCCGCCATGCTGAGCACGCTGGGGATCGCCGGCGGCCCACGGCAGCAGGTGCTTCGGCTTGGCCGGCTGGCCATGGAAGCTGGGGCGGACGGTCTCGTGTGCAGCGCGCATGAGATTGCGCCGCTGCGTGATTTGCTTGGGGCTGAGCCCTGTCTGGTGGTGCCGGGGGTGCGGCCGGCCGGAATGCCCGCAGGTGATCAGGCGCGTGTGGCGACGCCGTCGGAGGCGGCGCGTGCGGGCGCCGACTGGATCGTCGTCGGACGGCCGATTACGGCGAGTGCCGATCCGGCGGCCTCCGCGCGCGCCATTGCGGCCGACCTGGTGTGAGGGTGGGCGTCAAGATTTGCGGGGTGTCGACGCCAGATGCTCTGGATGCGTGCATCGAGGCCGATGCGGACTGGGTAGGTTTCGTGTTTTTCGCCCAGTCTCCGCGCGCGGTGACAGCGGGACGGGCGCGCGGGCTGATCCAAAGGCTGCCGACGTGCATTGGTGCTGTGGTGCTGTTCGTTCGTCCAACCATGGACGAGGTCGCGCGTGCGCTGGATGAGGCTGATCTGGCAGCGCTCCAGATCTACGATGAGGCAGCGCGGGTAAGGGAGTTCCGCCGGTTCGGCCTGCCGGTGTGGCATGCCTGTCCGGTGCAGGCGGTCGAGCAACTACCGGTTCAGACAGACGCGGACCGGTTGGTGGTGGAGGGGTTTGCGTCGGGCTCAGGGCGGCCGGGCGGCAACGGAACGCGACTGGACGGGTCGATGCTGATGGGGTGGAACCCGCCCGTCGACTGGATACTTGCCGGAGGGTTGACGCCCGGCAACGTGAGCGACGCGGTTCGAAGCACCGGAGCTCCGGCGGTCGACGTTTCGTCGGGTGTGGAGAAAGGCCCGGGTTTGAAGGATCCTCGGGCCATCCTGGAGTTCGCGAAGGCGGCTCGCTCTCAGTAGCCGTAGTAACCGACGGTCGGCGCATAAGCGACCGGCGGCGGTAGGGCATAAGCCGGAGCCGCGTAGCCATAGGCGTAGGGATAGCCGTAGCCGCCGTAGCCATACCCTCCATAGGGGTAGGCGAAGGACGACGCGGCCAAGTCGCCGACCAGCAGGCCGGTCGCCAGGCCGAAGCCGAACCCACCGAACCCGAAGCCGCAGCAGAAGCCGTAACCGCCTCGAAACCCGCCGTAGCCGCCTCGAAACCCCCCGTAGCCGCCGCGGAAGCCGTAGCCGCCTCCGTAGCCGCCGTGGAAGCCATAGCCTCCGTGGAAGCCGCCGCCGAAGCCGCCGCCATGCCCGTAAGCGAACGCCGGGGCGGAGGTGAGAAGCGCAGCCGAAGCTGCAAGCGCGATCAAAGATCGACGCATGTCAAGTTCTCCTTTGGGCCACCTGGAGCCTAGGTCCTAACATTGGCTTCGATCGTGGCTAAAAAAGGACGCGATACAAAGCTTAATGGAAGTCGCCGTGATGGGCGGACTGGGGCTCTGTCCCAGACGCCGGTGGGGACGGCATCTCCGGATCGGCGACAGCCTGACTTGGAGCTCGGCGCCTCGACCACTGCATAGCTGCGGCGAGTTCGGCGCGGATGGCGGCGGCGAGAGCCGGGTTAGCACGTCGGATCTGCGCCACACGAAGCGCCGGACCGGGCCCTGGGCTCGGGTCCGCCTCCCAAGCCTCAAGGAAAGCAAGGTCAGCCGCACACGCATCC
>CAXUIA010000014.1:22348-23437 GCA_964250835.1 uncultured Acetobacteraceae bacterium
GCACTCCTCCCGTCCTTCTAAATAGCTCCCTGCAAACCGGAAAGTGCCCAGGAGCGTAGAACCAGGTGGGTTCTCACCTCTGGCTTCCTCCCGGCAACTCCATGAAACGCAGCCTCGACCTGACTGCCGAGCAACGCACCAGACTCCTCGACCTCTACCGCGGGTGCCCCGACCCCGAGGTCCGCTTCCGTTCGCACATCCTCCTGCTCCTGGGCGAGGGTCACACCTGGGTCACCGTCGCCACGCTCCTCTACTGCAGCAGCCGCACCATCGACCGATGGGTCAAGAGATTCCACGCCGAGGGCGTCGAGGCCGTGGCCCGCCCCACGCCCCGCCCCCCCCCAACCCACCCCCCGCCCCACCCCAACCCCCGCTCGCGGCGCGCGCCCCCCGAAGCGCCTCGGTTCTTGGCTCGGCCGATATCGCCACGCGCGTCTCCCGGAACTGAACTGATTTCAGCGCAGTCCGAGCACCAGCGCAAGTGAACCTGCAGTAAGATGTGTAGTGCGGTGCAGCAAATGGAACAGGAGGCGAAACAACAACTTCACGACCGTAATATCGCGAAGTTGTCATCAATCATTCGTACGACGACCTAGTAACGATACAGTTCGTGTTTGAACGGGCCGCTGGGATTGAGACCGAGATAGGCGGACTGCTTGGCGGTCAGCGTGGTCAGCTCGGCGCCGATTTTGGCGAGGTGCAACGCCGCCACCTTTTCATCGAGGGTCTTGGGCAGCACGTAGACGCGCCGTTCGTATTTGCCCGGCGGCGCGGTCCAGAGCTCGATCTGGGCGAGCGTCTGGTTGGTGAAGGAGGCCGACATGACGAAGCTGGGATGGCCGGTTGCGTTGCCGAGGTTGACCAGCCGGCCTTCGGAGAGAACGATCAGCCGCTTGCCGTCGGGGAAGACGACTTCATCGACCTGCGGCTTGACGTTAACCCAGGTGTAGTTGCGCAACGCGTCGATCTGGATCTCGCTGTCGAAGTGGCCGATGTTGCAGACGATGGCGCGGTGCTTCATCGCGCGCATGTGCTCGATGGTGATGACGTCGACGTTGCCGGTGGCGGTGACGAAGATGTCGCCGCGCG
>CAXUIA010000015.1:0-3126 GCA_964250835.1 uncultured Acetobacteraceae bacterium
CGTCCATGCAGGCGAGGATCGCGAAGCGGCGGGCTGGCGGCAGCGCGAGAGCGCCCTTGTCGCCGAAGGACACGGCGTAGGCGTCTTTGGCGCTGATGATTTCATCATGCGTGTTTGCATTGATCGTCCTTCCAGGGCTTTGCCCTGGTTCGGGGCAGAGCCCCAATCAGGCTTCCCATCCCGCCAGCCGCTGTCCGAGCCATTTGAACCCAAGATTCATCGCCAGCCCGATGATCGCCAGGATCAGGATGCAGGCGAAGAACTGCGGCATTTGTATCAGCGACGAGTAGTAGGTCAGGCGGCTGCCGATGCCGTCCTGGCCGCCGACCATTTCGGCGCCGACGGCGGTCAGCAGGCCGAAGATCGCGCCGACCATGAGGCCGACGATGACGGTGGGCATCGCCATCGGGATGCGGATGGCAAGGAAGACCTGCAGCGGCGTGGCCCCGAAGGATCGGGCGAGAGCGATCTTGGCGGCATCCGCGCGGCGAAAGCCGGTTGCCGAGTTGATCATCACCATTGGACCGGACGCGAGCGCGACCGCCACGATACGTGGCGAAAGGCCGAAGCCAAGCTTGAGGATCAGCAGCGGCACCAGCGCCAGCATCGGTGTGGTGACAAGAAGAAGGATGTAGGGGGTGACGACCTTTTCGACGAGCGGGAACTGGGTGACGATCATGGCGAGCAGGAACCCGACACTGGCGCCGATGGCAAAACCGATCAGCAGTTCCTCGAGCGTCACGATGATGTGCGGGAGGAAGAATGGAAAGTCGGTCACCGCGGTCATGGCGATGATGCTCGGCGGCGGCATGACGTAGGTCGGCACGTGCAGGAGACGCAGGGCCGCCTCCAGGCCGCCCACAATCACGGCCGCGACGACGAGGATCAGCGCCGTGTCGCGTGTGGTGGTGCCCCTGGCCGCGCCGAGTGCGCTCATCCGGCTCAGCCCGGCGTCGGGCAGTGCGAGCGTTGTCTCGATGCCGCTGTCCATGCGCGCCGCTTCAGGCTGCCAGGCGCCGTGCGGGGCCGCGATCGAGCGAGCCCTTCACGGCGGCGACGATGTCGGCGAAGTGGTGACTGTCGATCGCCGACAGGGGGCGCGGCCGCGGCAGGTCGATGTCGAACACGCGCAGCAGGCGGCCAGGTCGCCCGCTCATGACGAAGACGCGGTCCGACAGGAACACCGCTTCCGGAATGCTGTGGGTGATGAAGACGATGGTCTTGCGCGTTTCCAGCCAGATCTCTTCGACGAGCAGGTTCATCTCCTCGCGAGTGAAGCTGTCGAGGGCGCCGAACGGCTCGTCCATCAGGAGCAGCGAGGGATTGATGGAGAGCGCGCGGACGATGGCGGCGCGCTGCTGCATGCCGCCCGAGAGTTCACGCGGGTAGGTGCGCTCGAAGCCGCGCAGGCCGACGCGCTCGAGGAGGCTGGCGATGCGGGCGCGGGTTACGTCGGGGTTGGTGCGACGCAGCCGCATCGGCAGCTCGATGTTGCGGGCCAGGTCCTGCCAGGGCAGCAGGTTTGCCTCCTGGAAGACCATCGCGACCTGCGGATGCGGGCCGGTGATTGGTGCTCCGTCGAGCAGGATCTCGCCGGTGTCAGGGGTGTGCAGGCCGGCCATCGACCAGAGCAGCGTGGATTTGCCGCAGCCGCTCGGGCCGACGATGCTGACGAACTGGCCCTCGTCCACGTCCATGTCGAAGCCGTCGAGTGCCGGGACGTTGCCGCTGCGGGCGCGATAGGTCTTGCCGACGCGGCGGACGGAGAGTTTGACCGGCATCAGAAGCGGGCCGGGTTGCGGGCGCGGATCGGGCCGAGATCGACCGACGCGTATTCGGGCGGCAGCTTGTAGTTTTCGGCTTCGGCGCGGACGCTGGCGTGGTCAAAGTCGTTGGCGTGGGCCACGAACTCGTTGCTGATCACGTCCTCGGCTCTGATATGGCGGGTGATTTGGCCGGTCTTGGCGTAGGTGTCGAAGAAGAATTGGAACTGCGACGCATCCATCCAGCCCCAGCCCTTGGTGGCGGTGAACGGGCCGCGGCAGACGTTGGTGAGCTGAACGATGTGTTCAGTCGACGCGGCGGGCGGCACGGTGCGCGCGAGCTGCGGGAATTGCAGGTCGACGATGTGGGCTGCGGCGCGCGGGTTGTGCAGGCCGAACTCCAGGCCCATCGCGTAGCCGCGCAGGTAGTCGGCCCAGATCGCGCGCTTGGCGGGGTCCTTGAGCTCGGCCCGGCTGATGTCTTCGCCATTGGCTGGGAAGCGCGACTGCTGGAACAGCAGCAGGTAGGAAAAGTCGAGGCCCTCGGCGTGCCAGGTCGCGCGCTGGCCTTCCCAGCACAGCGCGGCATCACCGCGTCCCTGAGCTAATGCCTGGCCCCAGCTCGTGCCGGCCTCCACGCATGTCACACTGGCGGGATCGATGCCGAACTGGGCGAGCTCGGTGTCGATGATCGGCTTCCAGCCGATGCTGCCCAGCACGATCGTCTTGCCCTTCAGCGCCGCGACATCGGTGACCGCTTGGCCCTTGCGAAAGGCGAGACTGAAGATATCGACCGGGTGCTTGCTGAACACCATCAGGATGTCCATGCCGCGGTCAAGGCCGAGGGCAAACACGCCGGGCGCAGGGGAGCTGGCGTCGGCGCGGCCCTGGTCGATCAGCGTCACGCAGGCGGTGCCGTCGCGCGGGCCGGATTGGTAGACCACGTCGAGGTCGCCATAGTAGCCGTTCGCGCGCGCCGACCAGTGAAACCAGTCATCGAGGGTTTCGACGTAGCCGCGCGGGGCGATCCATTGCAGCGTTCGGGTTGCCGCATTGGCCGACAATGGATGCAGCAGGGGAGAGGTCAGGCCGAGTGCCACAGCCCCGCGGCTGATCCGAAGCAGACGCCGTCGAGACAGGTCGGCGCTCGAACGGTTGCGCTCGTTTTCAATGGTCGACATGCGCGTGACCTACATCTCACTTACACCAACAACATCACACAGCGCTAGCCTGTGGCAAGTAGATCTTACGGACGTATATGTAGATCACGCTACCACACATTCCTCACCGCAGTTTATGGACAAGACGATTTGGATCAGCCAATCTTCGCTGATCAGAGGGCGAGGGCGACGCCGATGCAGCT
>CAXUIA010000015.1:3136-4271 GCA_964250835.1 uncultured Acetobacteraceae bacterium
ATACAGCTCCGAACGGTCGAGACCATGCGGACACAGGAGGCAATAGGCCGCTCACGGTCGCCCGCGCGCCGGATCGCCGACCAGGCGGAAGCGGTCGCAACCGCACGCGCGCTTGCCGTTACGTTCGCGGCGGAAGCCTCGGCGCGCGACCGCGAGCGGCGGCTGCCGCACGATGAAATCGAGGCGTTTTCCCAAAGCGGTCTGTGGGCGATCACCGTGCCGCGTCCGTTCGGCGGGATCGACGCCTCGTTCGCGACGGTTGCCGAGGTGATCGCGACCATTTCGGCCGTCGATCCATCGATCGGCCAGATTCCGCAGAACCACCTCGGCGTCGTCCAGGCGATCCGGAGCACGTCCGATCCGGAGCAGCAGCGCCTGCTGTTCGGCCTGGTGCTGGACGGCGTGCGCTTCGGCAACGCCTTCTCCGAGCTACGCAGCCGCAATGTCGCCGCCTTCGAGACACGATTAACGCCGGACGGCGACGGCGTGCGCGTCAACGGGACCAAGTTTTACTCGAGCGGGGCGCTGTTCGCGCAACTGGTTCCGATCGGTGCCGTCGATGATGAGGGTCGAGTGCATCTGGCGATCGCCGATCGCCACGCGCCCGGGCTCACGATCAGCGACGACTGGTCGAGCTTCGGCCAGCGCACCACGGCAAGCGGCACCGTTGAGCGGCGCGACGTGTTCGGGCCGCGCACGCACCGCGGGCCCGCCTGGCGGGGCAGCGAGCGGCCGAGCGCGGACGGGGCGGTGTCGCAACTGATCCAGGCGGCGGTCGACGCCGGGATCGCCTCCGGCGCGATCGCGGCGACGATCGAGTTCGTCAGGACCAAAGCGCGGCCCTGGGTCGACAGCGCGTTCGATCGGGCGAGCGACGATCCCTACACGATCCGCGAGGTCGGCGATTTGATGACGCGACTGCATGCCGCCGAGGCGTTGCTGGAACGTGCCGGCCGGATCACCGACGCGGCGGTGGCCGCACCCGACGAGGACAATGTTGCCGAGGCGTCGATCGCAGTCGCCGAGGCCAAGATCCTCACGACCGAGACTGCCATCCTCGCCACCAACAAGCTGTTCGAGCTGTCGGGGACGCGCTCGACCCTCGCGGCCGAGAATCTCGACCGGCACTGGCGCA
>CAXUIA010000015.1:4281-10430 GCA_964250835.1 uncultured Acetobacteraceae bacterium
ACCCGGTGCGCTGGAAATTCCATCACGTCGGCAATTACGCACTCAACGGAACGAGGCCGCCGCGCCATGCCTGGCTTTGATGTGAAGCTGCGCCGCCCGGCGCACCGGATTACGACCGATCGCGAGGCGGTGGAGGTCGCGCGTGCGTTGGCGCCGTGGTTGGCCGCAGAGGCTGCGGCGCGTGACCGCGACAGGATCCTGCCGGGGCGGGAAATCGACGCCTACAGCGCGAGCGGACTGTGGGGGATCACGGTGCCGGCGGAACATGGCGGCGCCGGAGTGTCGGCTGCCACGTTGGCCGAGGTCACCGCGATCATTTCGCAAGCCGATCCCAGTATCGGCCAGATCCCGCAGAACCATTGGTATATGGTCGAGGCGATCCGGCTGGACGCGAGCGAGGCGCAGAAGGCGTTCTTCTTTGAGCTCATCCTGTCGGGCTCGCGGATCGGCAACGCCTACAGCGAGCGCGACACCAAGCGTGCGACCGAGCACAACACGCGGCTTCGCCGAACGGAGGCCGGGCTGATCCTCAATGGCAAGAAGTTCTACTCGTCGGGCGTGCTCTACGCGGACTGGATTGCCGCCGTCGCGCGCGACGACGAAGACCGCGTGGTGATCGCCTTCGTGCCGGCGAACGCTGGCGGCGTCACGGTTATCGACGACTGGTCGAGTTTCGGTCAGCGGACGACGGCGAGCGGCACCACCCTGTTCGAGAACGTGCGCGTCGATCCGGCGCACGTGGTGCCGCATCACCTCGCCTTTGAGCGTCCGACGCCGATGGGTCCGCTCGCGCAGATCATCCATGCCGCGGTCGATGTCGGCATCGCGCGCGCCGCATTCGCCGACACGCTGGCTCATGCGCGCCGGGCGCGGCCGTGGATCGACAGCGGCAAGGAGCATGCGTCCGAGGATCCCTACACGATCGCCACGATCGGGCGCCTGCGGACCGACGTTCATGCGGCCGACGCGATGCTGGCCCGGGCCGGGCGTGCCGTCGACCAGGCGACTGCTGCGCCGTCGGAGGACAATGTCGCTGCGGCTTCGGTTGCGGTGGCCGAAGTGAAGATCCTTGCCAACGACGCGGCGCTGGCCACGGCCAACACGCTGTTTGAACTCGCCGGCACGCGTTCGACGCTGGCAGGCGCCGGTCTCGACCGGCATTGGCGCAACGCGCGGACGCACACGCTGCATGACCCGGTCCGGTGGAAATACCACGCGATCGGCAACTTCTTCCTCAACGAGGTCAAGCCGCCACGCTACGGCGCGCTCTGACCGCTGGGACGGGCTGATGACCAAGCAGATCAGGCTCAACGCGTTCGACATGAATTGCGTCGGCCACCAATCCTCCGGCCTGTGGCGCCATCCGCAGGACCGCGCGTCGACCTACAACACGCTCGGCTACTGGATTAACCTCGCGCGCACGCTCGAGCGCGGCCTGTTCGACGGGTTGTTCCTGGCCGACGTGCTGGGCGTTTACGACGTGTTCGGCGGCAATCCCGATGCGGCGCTGCGCAACTCGTCGCAGGTGCCGGTCAACGATCCGGCGATGCTGATCTCGGCGATGGCCGCGGTCACCGAGCATCTTGGCTTCGGGCTCACCTGCACGCTCTCCTACGAACCGCCATTCCCGTTCGCGCGCCGTATGTCCACGCTCGACCACCTGACGAACGGCCGGATCGGCTGGAACATCGTCACCGGCTATCTCAACAGCGCGGCGAAGGGTGCGGGCCTGGCGGCGCAGGCCGGCCACGACACGCGCTATGAGATCGCCGAGGAATACATGGACATCGTCTACAAGCTTTGGGAGCAGAGCTGGGACGATGACGCGGCCGTCCGTGACGTGGCGGCGGGGATATTCACCCATCCCGAGCGTGTCCGGCGCGTGCAGCATGACGGGACGCATTTCCGGCTGGACGCGATGCATCTTTGCGAACCTTCGCCGCAGCGCACGCCGGTGCTGTATCAGGCGGGTGCTTCGACGAAGGGGCGGACGTTTGCAGCCGGTCACGCCGAATGCGTTTTCGTGGCGGGCCCGTCGAAGAAGGTGATCGCGCCGGCGGTCGCCGACATCCGGCGTCGTGCGGCCGAACTTGGCCGTGATCCGGCCTCAATTCAGATCTTTACGCTGCTGACGGTAGTGACTGGCCGAGACGACGCCGAGGCACGCGCCAAGTTCGCCGACTACCGCCGCTACATCAGTCCGGAAGGTGCGCTGACGCTGATGTCGGGCTGGACCGGCATCGACTTCTCCAAGCTGGCGCCGGACGATCAGGTGACGCAGATACGCAACGACGCGATCCACTCGGCGGTCGACGCGCTGACGGTGGATGATCCCGGCCGGGTCTGGACGGTGCGCGAACTTGCCGAGCAATCCGCGATCGGCGGTTTCGGTGCACGGGTGGTTGGCTCGCCCGGGCGTGTGGTCGATGAGATGCAGGCTTGGATCGAAGAGACCGGGATTGACGGTTTCAATCTCGCCTATGCGATCACGCCCGGCAGTTTTGAGGACATCGTCGAGCTTGTCGTTCCGGAACTGCAGCGCCGCGGCATCTACAAGGAAAGTTATGCGCCCGGCACCTTGCGCGAGAAGCTGTTTGGAGCCGGGCCGCGATTGTCCGTGCCGCATCCCGGGGCAGCCTACCGGGCGGGTGCGAGCCGACGCGCGCTGGCGGCCGCCTGAGCGCTGCGGGCGTTCGCCAGGGACCCTGCCGCTGCACCCCGCCAGGGCCGAGCCCTTGGATCCACCAAATCAAGTCGTGCGGGTCTGCAACGGCTCGCGCTCATCCAACCGAAGTGCTGGCCCGTAGAAGTCGTCTGGACACCCAGGGACTAAGCCATGCCTTCCCAAATGTTCCACCTAAGATGGGCAGCACCGCCATCGATCGAGGTGCATTCGCGTTACGCACTCGTCAGACACGGTGGCCGCCTTTACTCATACGAGGAGCTGTTGCGGCACATCCCGGTCGCACATCTCCCCGATGTGGCAGGTTTCACATCGGAGACGCCGCAGACAGTCTGGGATGAGCTGACGCGACGGACGCCGCGTGCAGTGGGCAAGGCGGTCGCTGCTTGTCGCCCGCGCGATTTCGAGATCCTGGATCTCTACGATGCCGAGGCGGTTGGCACGGCTTGAATCAGATGCCAGCAAACCACGGAAAGCCTCTCTGCTCCCAGTAGCCGCCGGGATATTTGTTCGTCACCTCGATGGCGGTGATCCATTTCGGGTTCTTGTAGCCCAGCTTGCTCGACATGCGCAGCCGAAGTGGATAGCCGAACGGATCGGCCAAGGTTTCGCCGGCATAGTCGATGGCAAGCAGTGTCTGCGGATGCAGCGCTGTCGCCATGTCGATGCTGCTCGGGTAATTGTCCGCTGTCTTGAAGGCCACATACTTGGCGTGCAGGTCGGCGCCGATGCGCTCCAGGAAGGTGCGTAAAGGGACGCCCGACCACTGTCCGATATAGCTCCAGCCTTCCACGCAGATGTGACGGATGACCATGTCTTTCTGCGGAAGAGCGTAGATCTGCTCCACGTTCCAGGCTCGCTTGTCAGCGATCAAGCCGGATAACTCCAGGCGCCACGTCTTGCCGTCGACCGGCTTGACGGCCGTGACGTCGTAATAGGCGTTGAACTTGGGCGGTTTCAGCACCATCGATGCTGGAAACGTCGGCGCGAGATGACTTGGATCGAACAGCAGCGCTTGTATGCCATCGTTCAAGCGGGAGATGGCAAGCAGCGCCGCCTCGACCGATTTCGGCCGCTGCACGTCACAGCCAGTAAGCATCGTCAGCGCGCCGAGAGAAAGACTGCCTCGAATGAGGCCGCGGCGCTCGATCGACCTGATCAGCTTGGTGTGGTCGTCGAGAATGGTCCTGTCCGGACGTTTCACCGGACGAAAGATCGAGTTCATGATGCCCGCGATTCCTTGGGTGCCAGCCTGGGGCCACCCGCCAGCATCGCCCAGAGCGTGCTGGGAACGAGAAGCGAGAGTGCGACGTGCACCGCGAGGAAACCCACGATGATGAGCATTCCCCCAAAATGAATGATGCGGGCCGACTGAAATCCGCCGATTGCCGACACCAGCCAGGAGAACTGCACCGGCTTCCAGATCGCCAGTCCTGTCACGACCTGCGAGATGCCAGCGACGATCACCACGATGTAGAGCAGCTTCTGCACGGCGTTGTAGGTTGTGATGTCCTCGTGCTTGATCCTGAAATGCAGCGTGTCGCGTAACGTGAGGATCAGGTCGGCTCGGTGGATCGGAAGCAGCCGCTCCCAGAGACGGCCCGTCACGGCGCCGTAGCTCAGATAGCAGAGGCCGTTGAGCATCAAGAACCACATGCCGGCGAAGTGCCAGTTCAGGCTCCAGGCTGCCCAGTCGCCGAGCCGAACTTCCCCAGGAAAGTGCAGCCCCTTGATGATGACGTCATCGTCGTAAATGCCCCAGCCGGAAGTGATCATGACCAGCATCGCCGCCGCGTTGATCCAGTGCATGATCCGGACGGACCAAGGGTGCATGCGCCGGGCAGCCCGCCGGCGCGATGCACGACTGATCGCTTGCGTCATCTCTCGCCTACACTGGTAAGCGTTGGACGTGGAGTTGGCACATTCCAGACAAGGCGCAGCATCTGCATCTCCGTGACTGGTCTACGTTCAGCTCCTGCCGACGTTACGCAGAGTGCGCCGACTTCTCGGCCCCCGAAAAGGCCGCCAAGCGCTGGCCCCGGCTTCCCAACAGCGTGTTGCGGCTGCCGTCCGGCGCCATTAGAGACAGCATATGACGACCATCTATGTCGACGCCGACGCGTGCCCCGTGCGCGACGAGGTCTATCGTGTGGCGGATCGATTGGGTGTGCCGGTCCGCGTCGTATCGAATGGATCGCGTCCGATCCGGGATCCTGGCCTGCCGAACGTGGAAATGGTCGTCGTGCCGGCCGATCCCGATGCGGCGGATGATTGGATCGCCGAGAGGATCGACGCCGACGACATCTGCGCCACAGCCGATATCCCGCTCGCGGCCCGTTGCCTGGCGCGGGGTGCGAGAGCGTTGGCGTTCAAGGGGCGCGAGTGGACGGATGACAATATTGGCGGCGCCTTGGCCGGTCGCGCGCTCGGGCAGCATCTGCGGGAGACCGGTGTCGCGACCGGTGGGCCGTCCGCGCTGACCGATCGGGACCGCGCGGCTTTCCTTGGGACGCTCGATCGACTGGTTCATGCGGCGCGCCGACCCAAGCCGCGGCCGATCAGGCTGATGCCGGACCTCCATTGACTGTCTGACCATCGGGCTAGAGGAGACGCGCTTGCCCGGAACGATCGTGAACGCTCAGAGCATCGTCAAGAGCATCAAAGATCATATCGTCCTTTCCGACATCAGCCTGTCAGTCGAGGAAGGAGAGCTGATTTCGGTGATCGGGCCGTCGGGATGCGGCAAATCGACGTTTCTGCGCTGCCTGAACATGATCGAGCGTCCTGACAGCGGAAAGGTGTGCATCGCCGGCATCTCGGTGGTGCGTCGACCGTCGCAGCCATGGACGCGGGCGCACGAGCGCGCCTCGCACGCGCTGCGCGCAAACATCGGCATGGTTTTTCAGAGCTTCAACTTGTTCACCCATCGTACTGTTCTCGAGAACGTCATGCTTGCACCAATGGTGGTCAAGCGGATGGCTCGACCGGCGGCGCGAGAGCGCGCGATGGCGCTGCTTGAGAAGGTGGGATTGCGGACGGTGACTGATCGCTACCCGAGCACGCTGTCGGGCGGACAACAGCAGCGCGCGGCGATCGCGCGCGCGCTCGCCTGCGAGCCTCGCATCATGCTCTACGACGAACCGACCTCGGCGCTCGATCCCGAACTGACCGATGAGGTGCTGTCGGTGATGCGGCAGCTCGATCGTGATGGGATGACGCAGATCGTGGTGACTCACGAGATGCGTTTCGCACAGGCAGCGTCCGATCGCGTGGCGTTCATGCAAGGCGGTCAGATCGTGGAGATCGCAGCGCCCGACATCATGTTTGCCTCGCCGACAAATCCCGCGACCCAGCGCTTCCTGAAGCACTTCTCGTGATGCGGATTGCGTTCGTCCTGCTGCTGCTCGCGTTCTCGGCGCGCGCTTCCGAACCGTTGCGCTGGGGATCGGACGCGATTTCTGGCGTG
>CAXUIA010000015.1:10440-17230 GCA_964250835.1 uncultured Acetobacteraceae bacterium
CCTTACGAGTTTCACGATCCAGTCCAGCAAAACCTGATCACCGGTTTCGAGGCTGAGATCATCAACGAGGTCGCCAAGCGTCTCAAGCGAACGCCGGTGTTTGTGCAGAATGATTGGGACGGGCTGATCCCTGGTCTGCAGCGCAGCCTTTATGATGTGGTGATCGCGGGCATCGAGATTACGCCGGAGCACCAGTCGGAAGTAGACTTCTCGATCCCTTATTATCACACTTTCGAGCAGATCGCGGTGCGGCGCGGCCAGGCCGGTTTGGACAGTCTCGACGCGCTCCGCGGCCATGTCGTGGGCACGCTCAAGGCAAGCCTTGCGGACCGGATGCTGCAGGACGTGCCGGAGATCTCGACGCGACGTTATGACCAGGAGACCGACGCCTACTCCGATCTTGCGCAACATCGGCTGGATGCGGTGCTGCTGGATTGGCCGATCGCGCTCTACTATGCGACGCCCGATCCGCGACTGAAGCTGGTTGGCCGGCCGGTGGGCGAGCTGTCCTACGGCATCGCCGTCGCCAAGGGCCAGGACGCCCTGCGCGGGCAGGTCGACGACGCGTTGCGTAACATGATCCGCGACGGATCGCTTCAGCGCATCCTGTCCCGCTGGAATCTCTGGGACCGGACGAATGCCCAGGCGATCGGCGGCGCCGTGGCACCGAGCGCGGCGCCGGTGGCATGGCAGCGCTTTCTCGACGCGACGGCGCCGGTCCCAGGCTGGCGCCAACGCCTCTCGCGCTATGCCGGCTTCCTGCCGCTGATCGGGCGAGGCGCGGCTATGACGTTGGCGGTGTCCGCCTGCGCCATGCTGCTCGCCGTCTGCGTGGGCCTGTTGCTGGCGTTGGCGCGACGCTACGGACCGCGGCCGGTGGCACTACTCGCCCTACTCTACATCGAGATCGTGCGCGGCACGCCGCTGCTGATCCAAATCCTGTTTATCTTCTACGGTCTGCCGGGGATCGGCATACGGCTCGATCCGTTCCTCGCCGGCGTCGTCGCACTCGGCCTCAATTACGGCGCCTACGAGGCCGAGAATTACCGCGCCGGCCTGCAGTCGGTGCCGCACGGACAGACGGAAGCGGCACTCGCACTCAATATGACGCAAGCCCAAACGCTGCGCCATGTCGTGGTGCCGCAGGGCTTCCGGTTCGTGGTGCCGGTCATGACCAACGACTTCATCTCGTTGCTTAAGGATTCTTCGCTCGTCAGCGTCATCACTCTCGCCGAACTCAGTCAGACATACGTGCGGCTATCGACGACCTACTACGACTACCTCGGAACCGGTTTCATGATCGGAACCGCATATCTGCTGCTGGGCTTGCCGTTCGTGCGCCTCGCCCGTCTGGCCGAACGCCGGTTGGCGGCCGGTCGCGGGTGAGGAGACGCGGGGTTTCACCCCGCACCCCACCAAACGCGGGGCGTTTGGATCCCCATACTTCAAGCAACCGGAGGCCGATCAGGCTCTTATCGTCGCGACACTGTGGAGATAGACCATGAGCGGCGATCGTGACCCTGGAGACGCAGTTCCACCCGGCGTGGCGCCCATCGAGCCGGTTCCGCTGACGGAGGAAGACGAGAAGGTCCTCGAGCAGCTTGAGTTGCTCGGTGATCCGGATGACGGGAAGGGCAGCGCCGACGCCGACGCCGACGCCGACGCCGAGGTCGAGCGGATGATGCAGACGGTGGAGCCGCACAGCGACGCGCCGTCACGCAGCGGGATCACGGGAACCGGAAGCGGGGCGGACGGGCAGGGACTTTAGGATTTCAGCCATCGGGCGAACCACGCCAGATTGCGGCGGCGCAGGTCGAGCCGGTCGCTCTCCTTGACGAAGGCGTGTCCCTCGTCTTTGTAGACCACGAAGCTCGTCGGCACCCCGAGTGACGCGAGCGCTGTGTAGAACTCCTGGCTTTGCGGCATCGGGCATTCGACGTCACGATCGCCGACCGTGACGAGAGTTGGGGTCACAGCGCCGCGCATGTGGGTGATCGGCGATGCGCGGAGATAGGGCTGGTCGTTGTCATAGACTGATCCACCGAAACTCACCTCGTCCGATCCGGCCTGCGGCGCCTCGCCTTCGATCGAGAGCCAATCCGACACGCCGGCGTCGGCCGACGCCGCGCGGAACCGGTGGGTCTGCGTGACCGCCCCCATCGCCATGTAGCCGCCATAACTTGCGCCCTCGATGCCGAGCCGGTGATCGTCGATCGGAGCGAGGTGCTCGGCGGCATCCACGCCGGTCAGCACGTCGCGCCAATCGCCGCCGCCAAGGTCGCCGATGCTGGCGGTGGCGAATGCTTCGCCGCCACCGAAGCTGCCGCGGTAATTCGGCATGAAGACGTCGTAGCCTGCGGCGAGCAGGTCGTGTACGAGCCCGCGGCCGATAAACTCCGGCGTCACCGCGGCTTGCGGTCCGCCATGCACATCGACGATGGCGGGTCTTGGCACTGTCTGGTCACCGCGCGGGCGAAGCAGCCAACCCTGAATATGCAGACCGTCATCGGTCCACTCGACGGACTGCGCTGTCTCGGGTGCAGTTAACCCCTTGTTGACTTGCGTCATCATCTGCCAGCCGCCGATTGGTCCCGCCACGATCTCCGGCGCCTCGGTGAAGCTTTGCCGGATTGCGGCAGTGTGACCGCCGGCGCAAGACAGGCCGAGATCCCAGCCGCCCGATCCAATGGCTTCGTCACCAGCCCAGAGTGTTTTCGCGCCGTTGCTGCCGAGCTCGGTCACGATCGTCTTGGCACCAGCCAGTGCCACGCCGGTGAGGCCCTCGCGGCAATCCCAATCGAGCGCGGTTGTGGTTGCCTTGACGTTCGGTGTGAGGTCGACCGGCGGACCACGCCCGTCAAGCGGCAGGAGGTAGGGGTCACCGCCGGTGGAGCCGAAATCGCTCATCCAGCCCCCGATGAAGGCGACGGAGTGGCCATCCGGCGAGACAACCGGATCGGCGAGCTGTTCGCGGGCGCTCGGCGCGTAGAGCGTGCGCGCCTGGCCCGTTGCATCGAAGGCGTAGAGCTTGGCGATCCACCAGTTGCTGTCGCCGTTGCCGGCCGCGGCAGTGCCGACAAAGCCGCTGTCCGGCCGCCAATCATACTCATAGACGTAGAGGTTTGGCGGCGAGACGAAGCGGAGCGCGTTGCCGTCGACAAGCGCGATCCGTTGCTCGTCAAGCGCGGTCCCGATCTCCCCCTCCATGCGTGCGGCCGCTTGCGTGGCGCCGACCCGCTTATGCGCATGGGCGGTTGCCAGCACCGCAAGCCTGTCGCCAGGGCCGAAGCGCAGTGCATTGAGCGGTCCGTCGAAGGACAGCAGCACGTGCGCGCGGCCACCGTCGCGGCCGACAGTCTCAATGGTGCTTGGCCCGGCCGTTTGTTCGACGAGAAAGGCCAGACGTTTGCCGTCGGCGTTCCACGCCGGCGCGTATGCACGGCAGCCTGGCTCGCCCTGGCAGCTTGGCAAGATGATCGTTGCACCGCCACGGGATCGGATCAGCAGGTGCTCGACAGGGATGGCGCTCGCGCCATCCACCGTCTCGACGGACGCGATCCGCTCTCCGTCCGGGGAGATCGCGATGGACTTGAAAACGTGCAGCTTCTGCTCGGCGGCAGCCGGCAACAGGGCCGCGAGGGCAAGCATCGTCAGGCGGCGCAAGGTGATCTCCGTTCTTTCGCGGGCGGTGGTCGCATGCGATGAGAGCGTCGTCCAGGCGAGGAGACATCGGCATGGCGCGCGTTCGTTGCCTTACAATCGCGCGAGACGGTGCGATGCTCGACGCGTGGATCCGCTACCACGCCTATCAGTTCGGGTTCAGCAGCCTGACGATCTTTACCGGCGCCAGTTCCACGGCGGGCCCGGTGCTTGAACGGGCGACGAGCGCCGGCGCTGAGGTTCGCAGCGTAGCGGAGGTCGCGGTTGAGGAGTTGCATTCCCTTGTCGAAGGCGAGGCGACGACGCACGACTTTGTCGCACCGCTCGAGTGTGACGAGTTCCTGGCGGTGCAGACGAACGATGGCGTGTCGTGCAGGCGAGACCGGATCCACGCCGCCTTCGCTCCACTGCTCGGAGAGTGGCGGGCGCTGTCGTACGCACCCGGTCTGGTCAGTGTATCCGGCCAACAAAACGAGTTCGCCGTCGTCCCAATCGAGCGGTCTGTCCTGCCGGCTGGAGCGGCGGCGGCCGGACGCCGCGGCACGGCGCTGACGTGCCTGAGCTTTGCGGACCTGCCGAACCCGTTCGGGGTGCGGGTGATCTTCCAGGGATTGGCGAACCTGCTCGATGCCCTGGGTGTAAATGACGATCGTCTGGGTGTGCCTGCGGTGACGCCGCGTGCGGGTCCGGACGACACGGTCTGGGTGCGAAGCGAAGCGGCTGGACGCGCGGTGCGCTTCAAGGCGAGCGCCTATTGGCGGGCGCACGAAGATGTCGCCAAGACTGGCTGGCCGCCTTTCATGCATTACGTCTCGTTCGGATTGCGGGAGCGCCGTCAACTGGGCTGATGTCGGACCAGGTCACGGCGAGCGGCTGCACGAGACGACCAAGTGCCGGATCGAGGAGAGCGCCGAGTTCACCCTCGTGATCGTAGCAGGGCATGAGCCGGTCGAGCAGCGGATCCCGCGCGCTGGCGGGATGAAAGTAGATCTCGCTGCTTCCCGGCGGCAGATCGCCGAGAAGGCAGGAAAGCCGGCGGCGCGTCATACCGCCGCTCCAGGCGAGGCCGAAGCAATGGTCGGTGGTGGCGAGGCCAGCACGCCTGACTTGTGTTCGAAGCCGCCGCGTCCAAGCGCGCAGTGTTGCGTCTCCGAACGTCGGTTCCGTGCCGCAGGCGGTGAGCGGCGGCTCGCTCGGCACGCGGACGGATCGGAGGCCGTAGCGTCGGCCGATATCGATCAGCAGGCGGCCGACGGTGGGATGAAGATGCATGTGCTTGTGGGCGTTGGCGTGATCGAGCGTGAGGCCGGTTGCGGCGAATGCCCGAAACTGTGCATCGACTTCGCGGGCGAGCTCGCGTCGCGTGGCCGCGTTGAACTGGTAGCGAAATCCAAGGGTCGCCTGATCTGAGCCGAACTGCCCGTCCGGATCAACGAGGTGGGGGACTTCCAGCGGCGGCAGGACTGCCGGCCCCTCGATCGCCACGAGATGAAGGCCCACCCGGAGTGCAGGATTGCGCTTGGCCCGCAGTACGGCATCGCTCGCGGCGGCCCCCGCGACCATGAGGCTCGCGGTGCTCAGCATCCCCTCGCGATGCGCCTGCTCGACGCCTTCGTTCACGCTCGTTGAAAGCCCAAAATCATCGGCTGAGATGATGAGGCTGGTCTGGCGGCTCTGCCCCCAGCTGGGACCAGGGGCAGAGCCCCTGGGATTTCTCAAGCCGCGCGGCGCTCCTTGAGGAATTGAAAGAACTCCACACCCTCACGCAGGCGGCGCTTCATCATTTGCGGCGAGGTGACCATCTCGCCCACGATCGAGGCGATCTTCGGCGCCCGAAAGTAGAATTTCCGGTAGAACGTCTCCACACTGTCGTGGATTTCGGTGTGCGACAGGTGCGGGTACTGCAACGGCGCAATCTGCACGCCGTGCTCGTCGATCAGTTCGGCATTGGCGGCGTCGAACCAGCCGTTCTCGGTCGCCTGCTTATGGAGGAACGTGCCCGGATAGGGAGCCGCAAGCGAGACCTGCAGGGTGTGGGGATTAATCTCGGTCGCGAACTTGATCGTCTCGCGTATGGTTTCGGTGGTCTCGCCCGGCAGGCCGAGGATGAAGGTGCCGTGGATCTTGATGCCGAGCTCATGGCAGTTGCGGGTGAACTCGCGCGCGACTTCGATCCGCATGCCCTTCTTGATGTTGTGCAGGATCTGCTGATTACCGCTTTCATAGCCGACGAGCAGCAGCCGCAGCCCGTTATCTTTGAGGACCTTGAGCGTTTCGCGCGGCACGTTGGCCTTGGCGTTGCAGGACCAGGTGACGCCCATCGGGCCGAGCAGGCGCGCGATCGCTTCGGCGCGCGGCAGATCGTCGGTGAAGGTGTCGTCGTCGAAAAAAATCTCGCGGGTCTGCGGAAAGGCTTTCTGGATGTAGGCGATCTCGGCCGCGACATGTTCGGGCGAGCGAGTACGATAGCGATGGCCGCCGACGGTCTGCGGCCAGAGACAGAACGTGCAGCGGGATTTGCAGCCGCGTCCGGTATAGATCGAGACGTAGGGGTGCTGCAGGTAGCCGATGAAATAGTCTTCAATGCGAAGGTTCTTCTTGTAGACCTCCGAGACGAACGGAAGCTGGTCCATGTCTTCAAGAGTGGCGCGTTCGCGATTGGCGGCGAGCTGGCCGTCGGCCTTGCGATAGGTGATGCCGTCGATCTCGTGGAATGGCCGTCCATCGGCTACCTCCTTGACGGTAAAGTCGAACTCGTTTCGAGCGACGAAGTCGACGGCGGGCGCGCCGCGCAGGCTCTCGTTGGGCTGCACGGCCACCTTGGCGCCAATCATGCCAATGGTAAGCGTTGGTTTAGCATCGCGCAGCATCTGCGCCACTTCTGCGTCCTTCCCGAAGGAGGGCGTGGAGGTGTGGATGACGACGAGGTCGCTGTTGCGGGCCGCATCCAGGACGCGGTCCATGCCGATACGCGCGGGCGGGGCGTCGATCAGGCGGCTGTCGGGGATGAGCGCGGCAGGCTGAGCGAGCCAGGTCGGAAACCAGAACGACTTGATCTCCCGCTTGGCCTGGTAGCGGGAGCCGGCGCCGCCGTCGAACCCGCCGAGCGAGGGAGGCTGCAGGAACAGCG
>CAXUIA010000015.1:17240-23311 GCA_964250835.1 uncultured Acetobacteraceae bacterium
CGGGCAAATCGGCGTTTCTCGCAGAGACGGCTCGCGTCCTGCGCCCCGGCGGGCCGGACGGACAGGTTCGGCTCGGCGCGCAGGTTGCGCTGCGCCGAGATATGCATGCGGTGTCCGCGCCAAGCGACGTGGCCGCTGAAATGGCTGACCAGGATGATCACGACCGACAGCAGGTCACGGAACGGGGTGAGCCAGAATGGACTGAGCGCGCGACCGCAAAGGCGACGTTCGGCGTCGTAACCGAGCAGATAGCGGGTCAGCCAAACCACCGCGAGCAGACCGAGCGAAGCCGCGGAGAAGTGGCTCGTCACGATGTCTGCCAGAGCCCAGGCGACTGGCGCCTGCAGGACGGACATCGGATAGCCGATTGGCGCCTGACCGCGGGTGGTTCGGCCCCAGCGCAGTTCGTGACTGAAAAGATCGGCAAACGTGTTCTCGATCACCGTGGTGGCAGGGATGGTGCGCGCGAGCGCCACGTGCAATCCGAGCGCGCGGACTTTGCGGCCGAGGACGGCGTCGTCGGCTAGATGCGGCGAGAGTGCAGGCAGCCCGCCGATCGCGGCGAGCGTGTCGGTCGAGAGCGCCATCACAGCACCGAGGCAATCCTCGCGTCCCATGGCGCGGCCCAACAGCGCGCCAGGCAGGAAGGTCAGATTGATCTGCGCCGCTCCCAGCAGCTGACAAATTCCACCGGACGCGGGCAGGCCGGTGTAGAGCGTTGTGACCAGTCCAATTTTCGGATCCCTCAGCGGGTTGAGGACCGAGCGGACCATGTCCGGCGCCGCGTGGATGTCGGCGTCCGACAGCACCAGCAGGGCATGCTTGGCGTGCGGCAGCATATTGATGAGATTGTCGACCTTGCGGTTCGGCCCGTGACGCGAACCATCGATCACCAGCGTCATGTCAATGTCGGGGTAGCGATCCCTGAGCCGTTGAACGACCCGGATCGCCGGATCGTCCCTGCGTTGAACGCCGAAGATGATCTGCAGACCAGGGTAATCCTGAGTGCAGAAGCTCTCCAGTGCGACTTCAAGCATCGGCTCCTGGCCGTGGAGGGGCTTGAGCAGCGTGGCGGGCGGCAGTGGCTCATCTCGGCCATCGGGCGGCAAGGCGGAGAGGCGGCGGACCAGTCGCGCGGCTGCCATTGCCTGCACGGAGCCGGCAACCGCGAAGGTGGTGGCGATGATCGAGAAGACATCGGAGAGAGTCACGATTGACATCGCGCGCGCAGGGTCAGGACCCTCCTCCGGACAGAGCCGACACTTTTTGCGACAGGCTGCGTATCAGTCCGTCGACGCCGCCGTTGTCGAGAACTGAGCGGAAGTCAGATCGCTCGACCGCGACTCGGCTTATTGTTCCATCAAGCAGGACATCTACCACCTGAGGACCCGACAGACCAGGACGCAGCACGTAGTCGACCCGCGTCGTGGTGCCGCTCGACGATGTGATGCCCGTCTGCACGACGGTGTCGGCGCCAGCCTGACGCGTTTGCGGCGAGATTGTGAAACGGTCGCCAGGGCCGGAAAAGTTGGACACGTAGCTCGCGACCGTGAACTCTCTGAACACCTTGAGCAGGGCTGCTTGTTTGTCAGATGGGATCGTCGCGTAGCTGAGCCCCACGGCCGCACGCAGGAGCGCTTGGATGTTGAACGCGCGATCTATGACCGGAGCGAGCGCTGCTTCGCGCGCGCCGAAGCTGCCGCCCGCCTGCTCGTTGTGGGCGAGCGCCTGCTGCAGGGCTGCGATCGGCGCCGCAGCTGGCGCGGTCGTGGCGGCGGGCGAGGTTTGGCCGATCGCCCAAGCAGGCACCAGCCAAAGAGCCGCCAAGATGCCTGCGCGTCGGATCACGGGCGAGCGCCCGCCGGTGAAAGGGCTGCGGCCGTGATGTCGTTGCCAAGAGCCGAGACGGACGCGGCAACGATGTGCGCAGCATCCAGACCCGCGTTGCGCAGCTGGTTGGCGTGCGAGTCGTGCTCGATGAACCGGTCTGGAAGTGTGAGCGGACGAACCCTGACATGATCAAGCAGACCCTCATGGGCGAGCAGATGCATCACCGCCGCTCCGAAGCCGCCCGCCGCTCCCTCCTCGACGGTGACGAGCACGTCGTGACAGCGCGCGAGATCCATAATGAGGGCACGATCAAGGGGCTTGGCGAAGCGTGCGTCCGCCACTGTCGCGGCGAGGCCCCGGGTCGCGAGTTCGTCCGCCGCCACGAGTGCGTCGCTCAACCGAGTGCCGATGGATAAGATCGCAACCGGCGCGCGCAGGCTGTCGCGGACGCCTTTGCGTCCGTGGCGCACGATCCGTCCGCGTCCGATCGGGAGCGGCGTCGGATGCTCCGGCAGTGCCGCTCCGGTCCCGCCGCCCCGCGGGTAGCGCACCGCCGACGGACCCTGATCATAGGCGGCAGCGGTTGCGACCATGTAAGCGAGCTCCGACTCGTCGGAGGGCGCCATCACCACCATTCCGGGCAGTGGCAGGAGGTAGTTGAGGTCGAACGAACCGGCGTGAGTTGCGCCATCGGCGCCGACCAGTCCGGCACGGTCGATCGCGAAGCGCACGGGAAGACCCTGAATGGCGACGTCGTGGACCACCTGGTCGTAAGCGCGCTGCAAGAACGTCGAGTAAATGGCGCAGAACGGCCGCATCCCCTCGGTCGCCATTCCTGCGGCGAACGTGACCGCGTGCTGCTCGGCAATACCCACGTCGAAAAATCGCTCGGGAAAACGGGCCGCGAACTTGTCGAGGCCGGTGCCGGTCGGCATCGCCGCGGTGATTGCGACGATCCGGTCATCGGCTTCTGCGGAACGGATCAGTGTGTCGGCGAAAACCCCGGTGTAGGAGGGTGGACCCTTCGGCGACTTCGCCTGCTCACCCGTGACGATGTTGAACTTGGCTGTCACCGCGTGGAGCTTGTCGGCCGCCGCTTCGGCGGGCGCGTAGCCGCGGCCCTTCTGAGTGATGACGTGCAGCAGAACCGGCCCGCGCTCCTCGGCCTCGCGAAGATTGCGCAGGACCGGCAACAGGTGGTCGAGATTGTGACCGTCGATCGGGCCCACGTAGTAGAAGCCGAGTTCCTCAAACAGCGTGCCGCCGCCGGCAAGCATGCCGCGTGCGTATTCCTCGGCGCGCTTGGCAGTGCGCTCGATCTGGCCGGGGAAGCGCTTGGCAAGCCGCAGGCCAAGATCGCGCAACGACAGATAGGACCGTGACGACAGCAGGCGCGTCAGATAGGCGCTCATTGCGCCGACGGGCGAGCTGATCGACATCTCGTTGTCGTTGAGGATGACCAGGAGCCGGCCGCGATGGCGGCCGGCGTGGCGCGCGCCGGCGTTGTTCATCGCCTCATAGGCCATTCCCGCCGAGATGGCACCGTCGCCGATCACGGCGATCACGTGGCGGTCGTTCTCGGCTTTCAGGTCGGCGGCAACGGCCATACCGAACCCGGCCGAGATCGAGGTCGAAGAGTGTGCTGCGCCGAAGGGGTCATACGGGCTTTCCGAGCGACGGGTGAAGCCGGACAGCCCGTCGACCTGGCGAAGCGTTCTGATCTGCGGGCGCCGTCCGGTGAGGATCTTGTGCGGGTAAGCCTGATGGCCGACGTCCCAAATCAGCCTGTCTTCGGGCGTGTCGAAGACGGCATGCAGGGCAACCGTGAGCTCGACGACGCCCAAGGAGGCACCGAGATGGCCGCCGGTGACCGACACCGCATCCACCGTCTCGGCACGCAGCTCATCGGCAATCGCGCGAAGCTGGTCGACCGAGAAGTTCCGAAGGTCGGAGGGGAGCTGGACACGGTCGAGGTTGGGCGTGGAAACTCGGCTGACCGGTGTCGGCGGCGAAGTCGGTTTATCCATCAACGGTCTCCTGGCCGCCCCGCCGGGCGCCAATACCAGCGTCTCTTGTCACGTCGCTCATCAAGATCGAGCAATCACGTCGGTGCGCAGCCATGTCAAATATCTCGTTATGTTGCTGAGCATAGTGCAGCGCCCTCCGACGGGCCAGACAACCGACAGCCCGCTGTGACAAATACGCCACAGTTTGGAGGCCTGACCGTGCATCCCAGGCGCCACCGTGTAAACTCCTTGGTCGTTAGATCCGATATACCGATCTCGCGCAGGTATCTAACCGCCGGTTGGTGGTGTGCCTGCTGAAGTCTGGTGCGGGAGTAAAAGCGTGGCGGTTCCATTATTGCAGGTCGTCAAGGTCGGCGCCTACGTGGTCAAGCAGCATCTGCTTGGGCGGAAACGGTATCCGCTCGTGCTCATGTTGGAACCGCTTTTCCGCTGCAATCTTGCCTGCAACGGCTGCGGAAAGATTGACTACCCAGACCCTATTCTCAATCAGCGCCTGTCGGTGGCCGAGTGTTTGGAGGCAGTCGAGGAGTGCGGCGCACCCGTTGTCGCGATCGCCGGCGGCGAACCGCTGCTGCACCGGGACATGCCAACGATCGTCGCCAAGATCCTCGAGCGCAAGAAGTTCGTCTATCTCTGCACGAACGCGCTCCTGCTCGACAAGAAGCTCGAGGACTACAATCCAAACCCCTACTTCTCGTTCGACGTGCACCTCGATGGCGACCGCGAGACGCACGATCGCGCGGTGAGCCAAGATGGGACGTACGATCGCGCGGTCGCCGCAATCCGCCGCGCCAAGCAGCGCGGGTTTCGCGTTTCGATCAACTGCACCCTGTTCGACGGCGCGGACGCCGCACGCACGGCGAAGTTCTTCGATGACGTAATGGCCATGGGCGTCGACGGCATCATGACCTCGCCAGGCTATGCCTACGAGCGGGCGCCGGATCAGGATCATTTTCTCAGCCGGCAGAACACCAAGGAGCTGTTTCGCGACATCTTCCGGTTGGGGCGAAAAGCCGGCAGCAAGTGGAAGTTCACCCAGTCCCCGCTGTTCCTCTCCTTCCTGACGGGCAACGAGACCTATCGCTGCACGCCGTGGGGCAAGCCGCTGCGCAACGTGTTTGGCTGGCAGCGGCCTTGCTACCTATTGGGCGAGGGCTACGCGCCGACCTTCAAGGCGTTGATGGAGGAGACCAACTGGGACGCTTACGGGACAGGCAACTACGAGAAGTGCGCCGACTGCATGGTGCACTCGGGTTACGAGTCGACCGCGGTCATGGACGCGGTCAAAAGCCCGCTCAAAACACTCACGGTGGCGCTGCGCGGCCCCAAGATTGACGGACCGATGGCGCCGGAGATCAGCCTGGAACACCAGCGTCCGGCGGAGTTCAACTTCGCCACTCACGTGGAAGCAAAGCTCGCTGAGATCGCGGCCAAGGGGACGGGCAAGCGTCCGCAGGTCGAGGTTCGGCGGCCGGCGTCCGAGCCGGTGGACGCTGCGGAGTAGCTTTTCGGGGCTTGCCCCACACGCCATCGGGGCTAGCGGCCCGAGACTTGCGCTTCGAATGCTTTGAACTCAAGCCAGTCTGGGGCTGCAAGCCCCAGCGGTGCGCGGGGGCATAACGCCTACAGGCGTGCCGGCGCACGGTGCCTCTGCAATTTGCTACTGTGCCTCCATGCACACCGCACTCGCCTGCGTCGTCATCGTCCTTCTCATCCTCATCAACGCGCTGTTCGCCATGGGCGAGATGGCCCTTGTCTCCGCCCGCCCCGCAAAGCTCGCCGAGTTGGACGAGCGTGGCGTGCGCGGCGCTGGTGTCGCCCGTCGGTTTTCCGCCGATCCACAGGTGTTTTTGCCCACGGTGCAGGTCGGGATCACCCTTGTCAGCGTGCTCGAGGGCAGCTTCGGCGGCGCTCAGCTCGAAGGAAAGGTGGCGCCCTGGATCGCGACCGTAAAATTGCTGCGTCCGATTGCCGACGAGTTGGCATTCGTCCTTGTCGTTGTCGGCATCACCTTCCTGATGCTGGTTCTGGGCGAGCTGGTTCCCAAGCAGCTGGCGCTGACCCGGCCCGAGCTGATCTCGTCGCGTTTGGCCGGACCGCTCGCGCTGGTGTCGCGTGTCGTCAGCCCGGCGATCTGGGTGCTGAACCGCACCTCAAGCGTGGTGTTGCGCTTGATCGGCGCTCACAAGCTCGCGCGCGAACATGTCACGGAGG
>CAXUIA010000016.1:0-3384 GCA_964250835.1 uncultured Acetobacteraceae bacterium
GTCCAGCCGTTCCCGGATTTCAAGGCCGGCCAGGCGATCCGCACCGTGCTCAGTCCGGATCGCCGCACACTCCTGGTGATGACCAGCGGGTACAACGGAATCGACAATCCTGACGGCTCGCTCAACGCGAGCGTGTCGAGCGAGTATATCTTTGTCTACGACATCGCCTCGCACGCTCCGGTTCGCAAGCAGCTCATACAGACGGCCGACGCGTTCGAGGGCATCGCCTTTTCGCCCGATGGCACACGGTTCTACCTCGGCGGCGGCGGCTACGACGACGTGTTTACCTATGCCAACCAGAACGGGACGTGGACTCAGGTCGGGCAGCCCGTGCAGCTCAATCACGCGCTCGCGATCGGGAACGGCAAATATCCAACGACGGCGGGCCTCGCCGTCAGTCGCGACGGCAGCAAGGTGCTCGTCGCCAATTTCTACAACGACAGCGTGTCGCTGATCAGCACCACGACCAACACGCTGCTCGGCGAGCTCGACATGCGGCCCGGCATCATCAATCCGGCCCGATCGGGTGTTGCCGGTGGCGAGACGCCGTTCGACGTCGTGATCTCCGGCACGACCGCCTATGTGGACAGCCAGCGCGACCGGGAGGTCGAAGTGCTCGACATTTCCGGCAACATACCGGTGTTGCTTGATCGAATTCCCATCCGTGGCACGCCCAACCGGCTGCTGCTGAATGCGTCCGGCAGCCAGCTCTATGTCGCCGCCGACAATGACGACAGCGTGCAGGTCATCGACACGGCGCGGCGGACGATGGCTGAGACGATTGACGTGGGTGTTCCGGCGTCTCTGTCGCCGACCCACAGGCGGTATCGCGGTGCGGCGCCCAACGCGTTGGCCTTTTCGCCCGACGGCAACACTCTTTATGTTTCTGAGGGCGGGCTGAACGCGGTTGCCGTTCTCAACGTCGCTCCGGGTCAGCCGCATGTGGTGCTCGGCTATCTTCCGACCGGCTTTTATCCCGAGGACGTTGCGGTTGCCGGAGGCTGGCTTTACGCGGTCAACGGCAAGAGCGACTCGGGTCCGAACCTTGGCTACTGCCCGGGCTTCACCCAGTATTTTCCAGGTGTGCCGTGGGTGGCCAACTGCACGGTCAACAACAATGTGCTGACGCTCGAACATGCGGGGTTTCTCGCAGAGCCGCTGCCTAATCTGCTGCAGCTTGCCGGCCTCACCCTGCAGGTTGCAGTCAACGACAGCATCGTCCGCAAGGTTGATCCGAACGATGCGAGGGTGATGGCGAAGCTGCATGGGCGCATCAAGCACGTCATCTACATCATCAAGGAGAACCGCACCTACGATCAGGTACTCGGCGACTTGGGCAAGGGGAACGGTGACGCTGGGCTGGAGATGTTCCCCCGCGATATGACGCCGAACTTTCATGCGATCGCCGGCAATTTCGTCGATCTCGACAATTTCGAGACGCCGGCCGAGGTGAGCGGAAACGGCTGGCAGTGGTCCGTCGCAAGCCGCGAGTCGGACTTCAACGAGAAGACGGTTCCGGAAGCCTACTCGCCGCGTCCGACGGACTTTGTCAGTGAGGACGAAGGGCAGACGCTCGGCGTCCAAATCGGTGTCCCGACCCTTGCCGGCCGGCAGGCTGAGGATCCTAATTATCCGAACGATCCCAACCTGCTTCCGACCACCAACGACGAGGACGCGGTGGACGGGCCGAGCGACGATGACGGTGCGGTCGCCACCAAGCAGCATGGCTACCTGTGGAACTCGGCTCTGGCGGCGGGTCTGAGCGTGCGCAATTACGGTTTTTACGAGGATCAGAACCGCTACGGTCCTCATCCGGGGACTTACGGCGCCCCGAACGTGCAGATCCCGCGCGACATTCATGCTTATGCCGACAACGTGCCGATGGGCTTTGTGAGCAACCCGGTGCTGCTGCCGATCACCGACGTGTTCTATCGCGGGATCGATACCGGCTATCCGGATTACGGCCGCTACATTGAGTGGAAGCGGGAGTTTGATCAGTTCGTTCAGAACGGAAACCTGCCGAACCTCAGCCTTCTCAGGATGGGTGCCGACCATACGGGGAGTTTCTCGAACGCCATTCTTGGGGTCGACACGCCGCAGACCGAGGAAGCTGACAACGATTACGCGGTCGGTCTTGTCGTGCAGGCGGTGGCGGAAAGCCGCTACAAGGATGACACGCTGATCTTTGCCGTCGAGGACGACGCGCAGGACGGACCTGATCACGTGGACAGTCATCGCACGACTGCCTACGTCGTGGGCCCTTACGTAAAACAGGGCGCGGTGGTGTCGACCCGCTACACGACGGTCAACATGCTGCGCACGATCGAAGACGTGCTCGGCATCGATCATCTGAGCATCAACGACGCGTATCAGCCGCCGATGACCGACGCCTTCGATCTCCGTCACAAGGAGTGGAGTTTCACAGCGACACCGTCGAACTATCTGTGCTCGACCGAGCTCCCGATTGCCTGCGCCGGTGCGGCGCTTCACCCTGATCATCCCGCGAAGTGGTGGGCGGGGCTTACGAAAGGTCTGGACGTCGACCACGCGGATGCCGCCGATCCGACCAAGTTCAACGAGGCGCTGTGGCGCGGCCTGCGGCCTGACGCTCCTTATCCTGGATAGAGGGTCCGGGGCGACCGCGCCAACGGGGTTAGGGGGAAGAGCTCCTCAACGTCAGGCGAGGCCCGCATCCTCGAGAGCTCGTTTGGATAGCGCCGCGAAGTCGAGGTCGCGGTCGCCGCGAGCCATGCTGACGAGGAAGCGATCGCGCAGAAGGGAGGCGATCGGGAGAGCCGCGCCGAACGCCTCTCCCGCCTGAAGCAAGAGATCGTTGTCTTTCTTGCCGAGCTCCATCGCGCCGCCCGGGGGTGAAAACGAGCGCTCCAGGATGATCTTGCCGTAGTTCTTGTGGACGGGGCTTGAGCAGAAGCTGTTGGTCAGGACATCGAAGACGGTGGTTTCCGCCACGCCCGCTTTGCCGCACAGGGCGAACACCTCGGCGAACTGCTCGATGGTTGAGAAGATCATGAAGTTGGCACAGAGCTTGACCAGGTTGGACTGCCAGGGTGCGTCGCCGACAACAAAGACCCGCTGGCTGAAGGCCTCAAGCACCGGCATCGCTTTCGTGCGGTGTGCTTCGGCGCCAGCCAGCATGATGTAGAGGGCGCCCTGTTCGGCGGCAGGCGGCCGCCCGAGAACGGTCGCCGAGACGTAGCTCTGGCCGTTTCGCTCGTGCGCGGCAGCGACTTCCCGCGCAAGAGCGACAGAGATGGTGCTGCATCCGACGTGCACGGCGTCGCGACGCAATCCGGCCGCGATCCCGTCTTCGCTCAACGTGACGGCGCTCACGGCGGAGTCGTTGGCGACCATGCTCAGCACGAG
>CAXUIA010000016.1:3394-5524 GCA_964250835.1 uncultured Acetobacteraceae bacterium
CAACAGCACCATCGGCGGCTTCGGCCGGCGTATCGGCCTCGCGCGCGCCGCGTTCGAGCAGCGAGTCCGCCTTGCCGGCCGTGCGATTCCAGACTGCCACCTCGAAATTGCGCTCCAGCAGCCGCATTGCGATACGCGAGCCCATCGGGCCTAAGCCCACCACCGCGACCTTCATCCCAGTCCCCTTCGCCGCTCCGGCTGGACGAGCCCGCCTGACGACGCCATGTTCGAAACAACTGACGACGAGGTAACGCCATGGATCTAGCCACCGTTCAGGCCGCCGACCACAACGCCCGGCACTGGACGAGCCCGGAGTCGGGTTCGTTCCGGCTCGGCAGCGACGAGCAAAAGCGCGCTGCGTGCGCGATGTTCGCCGAGACGTTCAATCCCTATAAACCGTCGGTGATCGACTGGCCGGTATTGGACGAGGAGTCTCGGACGCGTATCACCAGCCTGCCGATCTGGGACATCGCGGTGCAGACCGAGGGGAAGGCGCGCCTGCGGATGCTGAGCTACGCCAACGCGCTCACCGAGCCCGACTGGAAGAAGGCAATCGCGCACAACGGGTGGGAGGAGGGCCGCCACAAGGAGGTGCTCCACAACATGGTCGGGTTCTATGGGATCGAGCTCGAACCTGAGCCGGCCTATATCGAGCCGCGCGACGCGGAATGGGCCTACATGGTCACCGGATTTTCAGAGTGCATCGACAGCTTTTTTGCGTTCGGACTGTTTGAGACCGCTCGTCGTTCAGGGCTGTTTCCGCAGGAACTCGTCGACACGTTCGAGCCGGTGATGCAGGAGGAGTGCCGGCATATCCTGCTGTTCGCCAATTGGGTGGCTTGGCAGCGGCATCATCTCGGTCCGATCGGTCGGATCGTGTTCGAGGTGCGCGTGGCGGCCGTCTGGGTGTTCCTGGGACTCGAGCGGATCAACATGTCGCGCGGCTTGGACGGGGGTAATGCACGCTCGACCAATCCGCAGGACAACAATTTCACCGTTACCGGCACCAAGGCCGTCTCGAACGTGGAGCTCAGCCTTCCCGACCTGATGGCGTTGTGCCTGGAGGAGAACGACCGCCGTTTCTCCGGCTACGATCGGAGGCTGGTGCGTCCGACAACGATGCCCAATCTGGTGCGCGCGGCTCTCGCCGCCATGCGCGCTTGGGCCAGCCTGAAGAATGTGCCTCGCCGTTACCGACGTCCCCTCGCAGGAGCCCAAGCGTGAAGATCAAAGTCGGGTCGGAAGCCCATAAGGAACTGTTCTGTCGTCAGTTTATCGAGACCCACATCCACTTCGACCCACCGTCGCTGCCCTGGCCTGATCTGACGCCGGAAGAGCATGCACGCCTGAAAGGAGTGCCGTTCTGGCAGGAGGTCTACCACACCGAGCGTCGTGCCGGCGCGATCGTGGCCGCGTTCACGCCGCACGTGAAGGATCCGCTGGTGCGCGAGGCGGTGGCCCTGCAGGGCGTCGAGGAGACACGTCACGCCAAGCTGCTGTCGACGATGATCGAGCGCTACGGCATCGATGCGACGGAGCAGCCGTTGGAGAAGTTTCCGGACAAGCTGGAGATTGCCTTTATCGATTTCGGGTTCGGCGAGTGTCTGGACGCGTTTTTGGGCTTCGGCGCGTTCAAGACGGCACGTGAGAGCAAGTTCTTGCCCGAGGGCATGTTCGAGATCTTTGACATGCTCATGCTCGAAGAAACGCGGCATATCGTGTTTTTCATCAACTACATGGCTTGGCGTCAGGTGCAGCAGGGCAGGGGGTTGGTGCCGATCCGCACACTGACCAACGCCTACTTCTATGCTCGTGCTGCCCGCCGCCTGACCGGCATGGTCGGGCGTGGCAAGGAGGCGAACAACGGCCGTGATTTCGCCGTCACCCAGGCGAACATGTTCCTCGACGGATTCTCGTTCCGTGATTTCGTGGAGGACTGCTACCGCGAGAATGCGCGTCGGATGGAGGCGTTCGACCCAGATTTGCTGCAGCCGCGGCTGCTGCCGTCGATCGCCGACATGGCGGCGTCGGGATTGCGGATCTGGGACAAGCGGCGGCCCCATGTGCGCAAGGAGACGTTGTCGGCGCATTAGGTGGCGGGGGGGGGGGGGGGGGGGGGGGGCGGGCGGC
>CAXUIA010000016.1:5534-21996 GCA_964250835.1 uncultured Acetobacteraceae bacterium
GTGGCCCACGCGCGGCCCCTTGGGGCGCATGGTCTCGTTGGCGGCGCTTTTGGTGGCGCGGGGCTCTGCCCCACACCCCGCAAAGGGCCGCGCCCTTGGATCGCCCAACTGAGTGCTGCTAGTCCGGCGTCACGCCCCTGCCGTTCTGAGACTTGGATCGCCCTTGAACTCGCTCATTCCTGCATGGACGAGCTCTGCTCGGGTGTCCAACCAGATCTCGCCGTTGAGCGCTCGCCAGCGCCAGCAGAAGGCGTAGTCCTCGGAAAGGTAGTGTCGGGTTTGCGGTTCGATCATGCAGTCGAAAAGGGCGAAGACGTTGTCGAGTGGAGGTGAGCCTGCGACGTGCCGGTGACTGCACCTGGTCTCGGGATAGTGTTCTGTCATCGTGGTCAGCGCGGATCGTGAGATCATCAGAAAGCCGGTCCCGGCGTAGCGCGCGCGGGCGAAGCCGTCCTGGTTTGGTGCCTCGATCGGTTCTCCGACATACTCTAGGCCAGCGCTGGCCGCTGTCTCGCCGGCGCGGATGCGATCGATGGATGCGGACGACCAGTGATGGGCGCGGATTGGATACAGGCTGCCCGCGACATCCATCCGGGATTGTAGAAGTCGAAGCACGTCCTTGCTGTTGAAGCCGATGTCGGCGTCGATGAAGAGCAGATGCGTCGCCTGGCTTTTGAGAAAATGCGCCACCAGGGTGTTTCTGCTCCGTGTGATCAGCGCGTCTTGGCCGAGCAGGGCGATGGACACCGCGACGTTCGACCCTGCGGTTTCCGTCATCAGCGCGAGGACCGACTGCATGTAGATTTGCGTCACCATGCCGCCGTAGCACGGGGTCGCGAGAAAGATGTGGGAGGGGTCGTCCATGTGTAACCAATCCCGCGACGCGTGAGCTGCGCATAGCATGGAGAAGCTGGTTATGAAACGCCTACGCAATGACCTTCATCACCTTCAGGTCCGATGCGCGATCTCGGCCCACTGCTGCCAGAGGTCGCGACGTGGCTCTAGCTGAGGCGAGGTGACGAGGCTGACGGAACGCGCTACCACCGCGCGAAAGCAGAGCAAGGTGGATGCGGCTTCTCCCGCAGACCAAACATGGTGTCGATCTGTCCGTTCGTCTGCGTAGAGGTTGGTGGTTTCTGAGCGCGTCAGCGCACGAGGCGCTGCGAGACAGAGACGCCGACCGCCGGCGTGATTAACCTCTCGGTTTCGGCCGTTCTCAACGCCGCTGGTGACCGACCGTTCGCTCAGGCCACAGCGATCGTCGTCGGCACGCTCATCCTGGAGGATGCAGCGACGGTGCTTGCGGGCATGCAGGTCGACGGCGGCAAAATTGTCTGGCCATTGGCTCTGATGGCGCTTTATGGCGGCGTGATCCTCGGCGACGCGGGGCTGTACGGACTGGGGAAGCTTGCCGGGTGGTGGCCGTTCCTGGTGCGGCGGATCCGCCCGGATCGACGAACTCAGGGACGGGAGTGGATCGAGGGCCGGGTCTTCAGGGTGGTGTTCGTCTGCCGGGTTCTGCCAGGCGCGCGGCTGCCGACCTACACGACGTGCGGTTTTCTGTCAGTGGGCTTCGTCCGTTTCCTGTCCGCCGTGACACTGGCGACCGTGGTTTGGACGACCCTTCTGTTTGCCGTCTCGCTTCGGGTCGGACAGTGGCTGATCGACCATCTGGGCGCGTGGCGGTGGTTGGGCGCGCTGGTGTTTGTTGTGATACTCTTTTTGATCGGAAGAATCGTCGCCGGTCTGCAAAAGGTAGAGACATGAGTGGAGTGCTGGCGACGCAAACTCGACAGAACGGCGGCAGGGTCATGTCGCCGTTCGAGTTCTGGCCCAACTGGATCTTTTACACGCCTGTGGTTCTGCAATGGGTGGCGCTCGGCATCTATTACCGCGGGTTCAGCCTGCCGACGGCCGCCAACCCGAGCATTGAAACGGGTGGTCTGTGCGGTGAGAGCAAGTCCAGCATTCTCGACCAGGTCGGGGACGAACAGCGCACCTGGCTCGCTGACTACATCGTGATCCTCACCGGTGTGGACAGTCCCGACGGTGTATTGAACCGTTTGGCGGCATCGGGATTGTCGTTTCCGCTCGTGGCCAAGCCGGACGTGGGTTGCCACGGAAATGGGGTTCGCCTGGTTGAGGATGGTGCCGCGCTTGAGCGCGTGCTGGCGGACTATCCTGCGAACGTTCGCCTGCTCCTGCAGGAGTTCGTGGCTCATGAGGGCGAAGCCGGCGTTTTCTACGTCAAGGAGCCAGGTCATGCGGCGCGGGTCACGTCGCTGACGCTCAAATATGCGCCTCTGGTTCGGGGCAATGGAAAGGCGCCCCTCTGCTCGTTGATCGATGGTGATCCCCGCCTCTGCGGGATCAAGCACCTGTTTGCCGCGCGGTTCCGTGACCGCATGGATGAGATCATTCCGCTTGGTCAGACGGTCAAACTGGTCTTCACCGGCAATCATTGTAAAGGCTCGCTTTTCCGCGATGGGGAGGCGGAGATCACGTCCGCTTTGACCCGCCGCATGGAGTTGATCTGTGACTCGATGACCGAGTTCCATTTCGGTCGGATCGACTTGCGGTTCTCGGACCTGTCGGCGCTGCGTCGGGGCGAGGAGTTCAAGATCATCGAGATCAACGGCGTCGGCTCGGAAGCGACCCATATTTGGGATCCGCAGACGCGGTTGATCGACGCCTACCGCGCACAGTTCCAACATTATGGTCTTGCGTTCCGGATCGGCCGGGCGATGCGGCGTGGGGGTCATCGGCCGTCATCGCTGATGCAGATGCTGAAAAGCTGGCGCCGTCAGACACGGCTCATGGCGTCCTATCCCGCCAGCGATTGAACGGTCAGTTGGAACCGGCGAGCCCACCATCTCCGAAAACGTAGTCGCCGATCGCTGCTTCTATGCTGCCGGGCGGCGCGGTGTTGGTGATATTCGAGTTTGCGGCGAGTGTCTGCGACGAACGGCCCGGATGGATGTCGAGGATCGCGGAGCCTGCGAACGAACTGCCGCTCACCGACAGGGCACTGTCGACGGGGAGCCGAAGATCGCGATTGACCGAGAAGCTCACCTTCGATTGAAGGCTCTTCTCGTCGATTTTGATGGATGTCACACGGCCGACCGAGACGCCGGAGACGTCCACGTCAGAACCGACGGCCAAGCCGTTACTTGAGGAGAACAGAGACGTCAGCTTACACGAAGGCCTCGTAGGGGCGCTGGTCTGCACGGCGACAAACAATGAAAATGCGATCGCGGCGGCAATAACGCCGCAGCTTGCTGCAAGAGGAACTCCCGCCCGATTGGTCATTGATCACCTCCGATGAACTGGGCATATCACAAAGGAACTTACGACTATACAGTCGTTGCCGGGAGAACTCTGTGACGCTTTGGCAGGCCTTCGCTCTGGCGTTTGTGCAGGGCACGACGGAACTCTTCCCGGTCAGCAGTCTCGGGCACGCGGTGCTGATGCCCTGGTTGCTTGGCTGGCGCATCGATCAGCACGCGACGTCGTTCCTTCCGTTCCTCGTGATGCTTCATGTCGGCACCGCGCTGGCGTTGCTGTGTTACTTTTGGCGCACCTGGTGGGCGTTGATACGCGCAGTGTTGGGGGTTGGAGAGAATGCGGAGGTCCGGCGCAGCCGTCACCTCGCGTTCCTTGTCGTGGTTGCAACCATCCCGGCCGTCCTGGTCGGAGCCGTTCTGGAGCATACGCTGCGGCGCTTCTTTTCGAGCCCGGTCTTTGCGTCTGGTTTCCTGATCGCCAACGGGTGTTTGCTGCTGCTTGGCGAGCGGCTGCAAGCGGCTCGACGGTCCGGAGGTGCGGAGCCGATCAAAGAGATGACGATCGCCGACGCCCTGCTGATTGGATGTTGGCAGTGTCTGGCGCTGTTGCCGGGCCTCTCGCGCTCGGGAGCGACGATGGTCGGCGGGCTTCTGCGCGGACTGGATCACGAAGTGTCGGCCTGCTTCTCGTTCCTTATCGCTCTTCCCATAATCGTCGCTGCGAGCGTGAGAGAGGTGCCGAGACTTGTCACGGTGGGCCATGATCAGGGTGTGCTTGAGATCTCGCTGATGGCTGCCGTTGTTTCGGGTTTTCTGGCGCTCGCGAGCACTGCATTTCTGATGCGCTACTTCAAAGTGGGTGGTGAGAACTCGCTTCGGCCATTTGCGATCTATTGTTTTTGTCTTGGCGGCTTTGCGGTTGTGGTTGCCGCGCTGGGCGTGTCTAGACCGTGAGTGGCGGCAGGTTCTGTGGTAACTTGGCTTCGATTCGAGGTTGCTGGAACCACGGCGATGAGGCGGCTTTGACGGGGAATGTGAGGACAGCGGCATCGACATCGCTGTGTGTCGGACGTCGCTCGGCCATGGTTGGCGGAGTAGGCTTGTTTGCGCCGGCACCTGCGTTTGGAAACGCTCAGTTCTCCGACTTCCTGGACCGGGTCGCCTCTGACGCAGCGTCATACGGGATCAGCCGATCGGCCATCAACGGAGCTTTGCGTCACGTCCAGCTCGACGAGAAGGTCCTTTATCTTGATCAGCATCAGCCGGAGTTCACGCTGACGTGGGAGGAGTACGAGGCGAAGGTCCTGACAGACAGCCGCTTCGCGGAGATACGCGCGTCGAGACGGAGTTACGCTGAACTTCTCGACGATGTATCGTCGGCGTATGGCGTCGACGCCTGGGTGATACTCGGCATCTGGGGGCTTGAGTCAGATTTCGGGCGCAGACAGGGCACGTTCAACATCTTCCAGGCACTTGCAACGCTGGCCTATGATGCGAGGCGCCACGACTTTTTCCGGTCCGAACTCATCGACGCGCTGCGTATTGTGGACAGAACCGGTGTCGACCCGGCTCTGATGACAAGCAGCTATGCGGGCGCCATGGGACAACCGCAATTTATGCCCAGTGCTTATCTCCACTATGCGCGTCCATACAGGAGTGGTGGTGGCGCCGACATCTGGCATAGAACGCCCGACGTGTTCTCCTCGGTTGCAAATTACCTTTCGCAATGCGGCTGGCGACAAGGTGAAGGCTGGGGTCAGGAGGTGAACCTGGCCGCAGGGATGGACCACTCATCGGCGTCTCGTCCGATCCGCTCGATATCCGAATGGCGCGCGCTTGGCATAGAGCCCCGCGGCGGGCGGTATCTTGACCCGACAGTGAGGGCGCGACTGGTTGTTCCCGATTCTGTGCTGCCAGCGGGGTATCTCGTTACTCACAACTTTGAAGTCATCCGGAGGTATAATCCCTCGGACTTCTACGCGCTCGCAGTCGGGCTGCTTGGCGATCACGCGACATGATGTCTGTTCAGGCTCCACGACGAGATTGGGGGAGGAGCGTGTTGAGTGGTGAAACGATAGTGCCGGTGGGGCAGAGCGGTGGAGTCCTCGGCAAGCGCGCGCTTCTGTTGGGGACGTGTTTCATTGCCGCTTGCTGCGACAGAGCCGTGGCGGCTCACCGGCCGAAGCGGGCGTCGGCGCCGGTGAACGTGCAGACCTCTCCCGCGGACACCCCACTGGGACCGGTCGATGTTATTTCCCGGTGGGCAATCATCCTCGACTATCACACCGGCACTGTCATGCTGTCGAAAAATGCCGATGATGAAGTGCCGCCGTCGTCCTTGACCAAGCTGATGACGGCCTTTGTGGTCTTCGGCATGCTGGTGTCCGGCAGGCTGAGGCTTGATCAGACGCTGCCCGTCAGCGAGCGCGCCTGGCGGATGCAGGGATCAAAGATGTTCGTGCCGCTGGGTGGGCAGGTCAAAGTCGAGGATCTCATTAGAGGAATGGTCATTCAGTCGGGCAATGATGCCTGCATCGTGCTGGCGGAGGGGATCTCCGGAAGTGAGGACGAATTCGTGGTCCTGATGAACGATGCGGCGCGCAGGATCGGGTTGAACCACAGCGTATTCAAGAATTCGACGGGATGGCCGGACGAGGGTCACCATATGAGTGTTCGTGATGTCGCCACGCTTGCGGCGGCAATACTTCGAACCTACCCGCAGTATTATCATTTTTTCAGCGACAAGAGTTACAGGTTCAACAATATTGACCAGGGTAATCGCAACGTCCTGGTCGACAAAGGGCTGGCAGATGGTTTGAAGACCGGCCACACCGAGGCGGGTGGCTATGCGCTCTGCGCGAGCGCGGAGCGCGACGGACGACGGATCATCATGGTGCTCAACGGGATGCCGACGTCGCAGATCCGGGTCGAGGAGAGTGAGCGTCTTCTCGAGTGGTCCTTCCACAGCTTTGAAGATGCAAAAATCTATGGCGCGGGGCAGGCGGTCGATCGCGCACAGGTGTGGCTGGGGGAGAAGGCGACCGTGGATTTGGTCAGCGCGGAGGACGTTGTTTTGACGGTGCCACATGGCTGGCAATCGGCCGTCAAGGTTGTCGCTCACTATAGCGCACCGATTGCAGCACCGATCAGGAAAGGCCAGCCGCTCGGGTCGCTGCGGATCATGGGAGCCGGCGTGGAGCCGCTTACCCTCCCTCTGGTAGCCGGCGAAGATGTCGGTCGGCTGCTGCTGCCGTTGCGTGCGCTGGCTGTTGTTGAACATACCGTGGTGGGCGGTTGAGGACGCTCGACCCTCTGCGACATCGTAGAATGTTCGGCCATGATGAGCCCGAACGCATCTTTCTTGCGGCGGCGTCCAATCGCCTTCATCACGCGTGGTTGTTAGATGGTCCGACCGGGGTGGGGCGGACGACACTGGCGATACGGTTTGCGAGAGCGCTGCTGGCGGGATTTCCGGGCGAGATGCTCGATGTGGAGACGTCGCATCCGGTGTTTGGCCAGATTGCGGCCGGTTCTCATCCTGACCTGAAGTTTCTGTCCTGCGGACTGGCGAAGGTCGAGGATATGAGAGAGATGCTGGAGACGCTAGCCTGGACGACCGCGTCGGGTGGCTGGCGCGTTGTGATCATCGATGACGCGGAGTCTCTTAATCGCCACGCCGTTAATGCAGTGCTCAAAGTGTTGGAGGAGCCTCAGCCTCGGTCGTTGTTCATCCTGACGGCCGCAGGACGGCTGCTGCCCGCGACGCTTCGAAGCCGTTGCGTGCGAGTCGAGCTTCGTCCGGTCAGCTTCGACGACACGGCAGCGGCGATCAGATCCACCTTTCCAGACATCGAAAACCAGATCCTTGCGGATCTTCTGCGTCAGGCAGGGGGCTTTCCCGGGCGCGCGATCAGGCTGCATGCGCGGCGTCTCGACGACGCGGCACCGGGCGAGCGGGACGATGTCGCTCACAGGTATGATCAGCTTCACGAGGCGACGGTGAACTTGGCGAGGTCCGCAGGCGGTCGGCTTCATCGGAGCGGCATCGAGCAGAGCTGCCGGGCATGGAGCGAGATGCTCAGCCTCGACAGGCTCACAACGAGGTTCAATCTCGACAAGAGCCAGCAGATGTCTGAGTTCGACAGGATGTCCGGGTGATGGACAAGGCCTTCTACGTCACGACACCGATCTACTATGTCAATGCGCAACCTCATATCGGGCATGCCTACACGTCGATTGCGGCGGATGTGACGGCGCGCTTTCATCGGCTCGACGATAAAACGGTGTTCTTCCTGACCGGCACCGACGAGCACGGCCAGAAGGTCGAGAAGGCGGCCAACGACGCGGGCGTTGATCCACAGACCTATGTGGACCGAATCGCTGTGGATTTCCGCGCGATGGCGCAGACACTTGGCGTGTCATTTGACAGATTTATCAGAACGACGGATGCGGAACATGTCGCTGCCTGCCAGGCGCTGTGGACCAGACTGGCGTTGTCTGGTCACATCTATCTAGGCGCATATAGCGGCTGGTATTCGATCAAGGACGAAACCTTTTACGATGAGACGGAGATCGTTTCGCAACCGGGTGGAGAGAAGACGGCGCCCACTGGAGCTCCGGTCGAATGGGTTTCGGAACCGTCCTATTTCTTTCGGCTTTCCGCTTGGCAGCAGCCTTTGCTCGACTTCTACGAATCACGACCGGATTTCATCGCGCCTGTCAGCAGACGCAATGAGGTCATCGCGTTTGTTCGTTCCGGATTGAAAGATCTCTCGGTCAGCAGAACCAAGGTGACGTGGGGCGTGCCGGTTCCCGGTGAACCGGAGCACGTGATGTATGTGTGGTTCGACGCTCTGATCAACTACCTGAGCGGCTTGGGATGGCCCGACGTCAGTCCGGGCTCGCCGTTTTCGGAGTTTTGGCCGGCAGACCTGCACCTGGTTGGGAAGGAGATCGCGCGCTTCCATGCCGTCTACTGGCCGGCTCTGCTGATGGCGGCCGATATCGCACTGCCCAGACGGGTGTTCTCGCATGGCTGGTGGACCGTCGATGGCGAAAAGATGAGCAAATCGGCGGGAAACGGGATCGATCCACGTGCGCTGGTGGACGAGTTTGGTGTCGATCCCCTACGGTTTTTCTTGCTTCGAGAGGTGCCGTTTGGAAGCGACGGGGATTTCAATCGGCGCTCGCTGGTGTCACGATTGAACAACGAGCTTGCCAATGACCTCGGTAACCTTGCCCAGAGATCGCTGTCGTTGGTGGCACGAAATTGTGGCGGCCGGCTGCCGGAAGTCGGAGAGCGGCTTCAGGAGGATAGGGAATTGTTGGCGGCGGGACATGGTCTGGTGCCGAACGCACGCCTGCTGATCGAACGGCAAGCGTTATCTGAGTGTCTGGAGGAGATCTGGAGGGTTGTTCGCGCCGCGAACGCCTACATTGATCGGCAGGCGCCTTGGAGGCTTATGAAGACCGATCAGGATCGCATGCAGTGCGTATTGAGGGTGCTGGTCGACGTCCTGCACGCGGTTGCAATCGTTTTACAGCCTTTCATGCCGGACAGCATGGGCAAGCTGCTTGACCAGCTCGGCGTTCCACAGGGCGCGCGGTCATTCGCCGGCCTGTCCGACCAACGTTGGGGAGAGACTGTCTTACCTGCACCGACGGGGATCTTTCCGCGCTTCGTCGTCGATGCCGTCAGTTGACGCCGCACTTCGTCGATAGCCACTGTCATCTTGATTACTTTCCGAAGGGCGAGCGCGAGGCGGTCCTGACGCGCGCGGCTGACAACGGCGTGTTGGATGTGGTCACAATTGGAACGCGATTGACGGGCACGGATCTGGTCGAGACAATTTCGTCGCCCGCAGTGAGGATCTGGTCGACGGTCGGAGTGCATCCGCTCCACGTGGGTGAAGGGCCAGCACCATCGGTTTCGGACCTGGTGGCAATCACACGGCGTGACAGGGTCATCGGGGTTGGGGAGACCGGCCTCGACTACAAAGGAGAAGTTCCGCCACGCGACATGCAAGTGAGCTCGTTTCTTACGCATATTGAGGCCGCACGGCAAAGCCGACTTCCGGTTGTGATCCACGCGCGGGAGGCGGATGCCGATCTCTGCTCGATCCTGCGTGAGGAACATGAGGTGAGCCCGTTCAAATTTGTCCTGCACAGTTTCAGTTCCGGCGTGGAGCTGGCACGACTTGGCGTCGCGTTGGGCGGGTTTGTGAGTTTCTCCGGCATACTGACGTTCAAGAAGTCCGATGAGCTGCGCGATATTGCCAGTATGATACCGTTGGACCGTTTGTTGATCGAAACAGATGCGCCCTATCTGGCGCCGGTGCCCAAGCGCGGACGCGTGAACGAGCCGGCCTACTTGCCTTTGACAGCCGCTGTCCTGGCTGACGTTCGCAGCTGCTCGCTTGAGGATATCGCTGACCAAACAGTTGCAAACTTCCGTCTACTTTTCGATCGAGCAGCATAGTGCGTGTCATTGTCCTCGGATGCGGCGGTTCGTCCGGGGTGCCGATGATCGGCGGTGACGGATCGGGAGATTGGGGATCGTGCAATCCTTGCGAGCCACGCAACACCCGCACGCGCTCTTCGATCGTCATTGACGGTGGGGGCGGCCGTATCCTCGTCGATACCGGGCCGGACCTGAGGCAGCAGCTTCTCTCATGCCGCATCCCATCCGTCCAGACGATCGTGATGACGCACGCGCATGCCGACCATGTCGCGGGGATTGACGAGGTGAGGGGGCTCAACCGCGCGATTGGCCGTCCGCTCGCCATGCTGGCCTTCGAGGAAACGCTGTCCGAAATCAGGGAAAGATTTGCGTTCGCGTTCCTGCCTTGGTCGCCCCCTGGGTTTTATCGCCCGGTGCTCGAGCCGCGGATTGTGGCTGCCAATACAAAGGTGGAGGTTTGCGGCCTGACACTCGACATCTTTGAGCAACGGCATGGGCGCATTAGGACCTTGGGACTGAGAGCGGGCCCGTTTGCCTACTCAACCGACGTGGTCGAACTCGGTGCGGATGCGCTGAAGACCTTGAAAGGGGTCGACACGTGGTTGGTGGACGCGTTCCAGCGTGAGCCGCATGAAAGCCACGCGCACGTTGAGCGTGTGATCGAGTGGGCTCGAGACCTCGGAATTAGGCGAACGATCCTGACCCACATGGGACCGGATTTAGACTGGGAATGGCTCATAAAACATCTCCCCCCGGGCTGCGAGCCGGGATTTGACGGTCTTGAACTCAGTTTTGATCAATCTAGACGTTGTTAACCAGGCAAGCATCAGAATATATTCCTAGCTCATTCCGTCAGTGCGTGAATAAGGTTGAAAGTGGTTTCAGACTGGCGATAGCTTGAAAGGCTGTGGGTGGAGGCCAGGATCTTAGGGGTTGGACGTTGCGTGAGGAAGATGCATTGGGTCGCGAGCATGTCGTCTCCACATGTCTTTCAAGCGTGCGCCATGGCCGAATAAGTGGGTCTAGTCCATGACGAGAATAGTCTTAATTCTGGACGAGACGACTTACGCTAAGCCATGATTAGACAAAGCTGTTCTACCTTCGGGGAGGCCGAGAATGGCACCGCTTGATGACGTGTTTTCTCTCGCAACCTCGCTTCGTGACCAGCGTCGCGAGACGGAGACGAGCCTTGCCGCCTACCTGGAGGCGTGTCTGGCCGATCGGTCGCTTTACGCAAGTCCGGCCGAGCGGATGCTCAAGGCGATCGGGACGCCGGAACTGGTTGACACCTCGCGGGAATCCCGGTTGGCCAGGGTGTTTCTCAACAGGACGATCCGCCTTTATCCAGCGTTCGCCGACTTCCATGGCATGGAGGAGACGGTCGAGCGCATTGTGGGCTTCTTTCGGCATGCGGCTCAGGGGTTGGAGGAGCGCAAGCAGATCCTGTATCTGCTCGGCCCTGTCGGCGGAGGCAAGTCGTCGCTCGGGGAGCGGCTGAAGCAATTGATCGAGCGCGAGCCGATCTATGTTCTCAAGGCAGGATCCCGGTTGAGCCCGGTGTTCGAGAGCCCGCTCGGACTGTTCGACCCTGAGCGCTTCGGTCCAATGCTGCTCGAGAAGTATGGCATACCGCCACGGGTATTGACGGGGATCGCTAGCCCCTGGGCCTTGAAGAGGCTTGAGGAGTTTGATGGCGACCTGTCACGCTTCACGGTCGCCAAAATCTATCCATCGCGGACGCGTCAGATTGCGGTGGCGAAAACCGAGCCGGGAGATGACAACAATCAGGACGTGTCCGCGCTGATCGGCAAGGTCGATATTCGGCAGCTCGAGAACTTCAGCCAGAACGATCCCGACGCATACTCCTTCTCGGGTGGTCTTAACCGCGCCAATCAGGGACTTCTCGAATTCGTCGAGATGTTCAAGGCGCCGATAAAGATGCTTCATCCTTTGCTGACGGCAACACAGGAAGGCAACTATGTCGGAACCGAAAACATCGGTTCTATCCCGTTTACCGGAATCATCATCGCCCACTCGAACGAAGCGGAGTGGCAGACATTTCGAAACAACAGAACCAACGAGGCCTTCCTTGACAGAGTTTGTGTCGTCAAGGTTCCTTACTGCGTGCGCGTTTCGGAAGAAGCTAAAATCTACCAGAAGCTTCTCCAAAATTCCGAACTGACGGCGGCGCCATGTGCGCCTCATACGTTGGAGATGCTGGCAAGATTTGCCGTGTTGTCCCGCCTGAAGGTGCATCCAAACTCGACCCAGTGGGCCAAGATGCGGGTCTACGATGGTGAAAACATCAAGGAGACCGATCCCAAGGCCAAGACGATGCAGGAGTATCGTGACTCCGCGGGGGTCGATGAGGGCATGGAAGGCATTTCGACGCGCTTCGCGTTCAAGGTGCTGTCAGCGACGTTCAACCATGATCCAAACGAAATCGCCGCCGATCCGGTGCACCTGATGTATGTGGTCGAGCAAGCGGTCAAGCGCGAGCAATTCGGCGCCGACGTCGAGGCGGCATATCTGGCTTCGATCAAGTCTGACCTGGCGGCACGCTATGCCGAGTTTATCGGCAACGAAATCCAGAAGGCTTACCTCGAGAGCTACCATGATTATGGTCAGAATCTATTCGACCGCTATCTCGAGTATGCCGATGCGTGGATTGAGGATCAGGACTTCAAGGACCCCGATACGGGACAGCTTCTCAATCGTGAGCTTCTCAACGCGGAGCTGACAAAGGTCGAGAAGCCGGCTGGCATCGCCAATCCGAAAGATTTCAGGAATGAGGTGGTCAAGTTTGCACTTCGCTCGCGCGCACAGAGTGGCGGACGCAATCCATCCTGGACAAGTTACGAAAAGATTCGCGACGTTATCGAGCGACGCATGTTTAGCCAGCTGGAAGATCTGCTTCCGGTGATCAGCTTCGGGTCAAAGAAGGACGGTGAATCGGAGCGCAAGCACGCCGACTTTGTCGAACGCATGGTGTCGCGCGGTTATACGGAGCGGCAAGTTCGTCGTCTGGTGGAGTGGTATATGCGCGTCAAACAGTCTGCCTGAGCGACTGGGTTCGAGACAGACTTGGACATCATCGATCGTCGGCCCAATCCGCACGGAAAGAACGTTGAGAACCGGCGCCGCGTCTTCGCTCGCGCTAGGGCGGCTATGCTCCAGGCGGCACGTGAGGCAGTGTCTGCCGGGACATTAAAGGATGTTGGTCGCGACGAGGTGGTGAGCGTGCCTGCGGACGCGCTTCATGAGCCTGGTTTCCATCAAGTGTTCGCGGGCGGCGAGCGGGCCATGATCCTGTCGGGCAATCGCGTGTTCTCGGCCGGCGACCGGTTGAAAAGGCCGGAGAGCAGCGACGATCGCGATCGCGGCGGCTCGCCAGGGAACGGCGAGGAACAAAGGGACGGTTATCGTTTCATTTTGACGCGAGATGAGTTCCTTGACTTGTTTTTTGAGGATCTCGAACTGCCGGATCTTGTGAAGCGTCAGATCTCGACGACCGACAGCGTGTCGCTGTCGCGCGCGGGTGTGACGAATGACGGTTCTCCGACCCAGCTCGATCTGACGCGAACGATGCGCTACTCGATGGCGCGTCGGATCGGGCTGCGTCGTCCGAGGCGGGATCAGGTTTCTGAGCTCGAAGATGAGATTGAGGCCCGCGAGAGAGATGGGCTGGACGCTGCTGAGTTGCGCTCCACGCTGACGGCGCTCCAGCGCAAGCTCGCGCGCGTGGCGTGGATCGATCCGATTGATCTTCGTTACCGCCGCTTCACCCAAACGCCTAAGCCAAACGCGCGCGCTGTCATGTTTTGCATGATGGATGTCTCCGGCTCAATGACCGAGCAGATGAAGGAACTGGCGAAACGGTTCTTCCTACTGCTGCACGTGTTTCTCGAGCGGCGCTACAAACATGTCGACCTCGTTTTCATCCGGCACACGGAGGCTGCGGAGGAGGTTGACGAGCGAACATTCTTTACCGATCCTCGTACCGGCGGAACCATCGTCTCGAGCGCGTTATTGGAGTTCGTCAAGATCCAGGAGGCGCGGTATCCGGCTGATCGCTGGAACATCTACGCGGCTCAAGCGTCTGACGGCGACAACTTCTCGGGCGATACCGGTAAAGCGGCCTCGCTGCTCGAAGATGCAGTCCTACCGGCGGTCCAGCATTACGCCTACATCGAAGTTGCCGGTTCCGGGGCTGTGATCAGGGGAGAGACGGATCTCTGGCGAGGCTATGCAAAGGTTGCCGAACGCGTTCCTCATCTTGCGATGCGGCAAGTGGGCGATCGGCGCGATATCTTTCCGGTCTTTCGCGAACTGTTCGCGCGTAAAGCTCCGCAGCTTACGCGGTCTTGATGTCAGCCTCATCTCATCAGCCCGGTCTGCTGTTCTCCGGTTCCGATTGGACGTTCGAGACGATCCAAGCTTCGTATGAAGCGATTGAACGGATTGCGTCGGATGAGCTGAAGCTGGAACTATATTCAAACCGTATCGAGCTGATCACCGCCGAGCAGATGCTTGACGTTTACACCTCGAGCGGCATGCCGCAGATCTATAAGCACTGGTCGTTCGGCAAGCGCTTCGTCGGCCATGAGGATGCCTACCGAAGCGGTCAAGTTGGGCTTGCGTACGAGGTCGTCATCAACTCCGACCCTTGCATCTCCTACTTGATGGAGGAGAATACCGCGACGATGCAAGCGCTGGTGATTGCGCATGCGGCGTTCGGCCATAATCATTTTTTCAAGAACAATCGTATCTTCCAGCAGTGGACAGAGCCGTCGGGCATTTTGGACTATCTAGAATTCGCACAAGGCTACGTTGCGCGCTGCGAGGAGTTGCATGGCTATCGCACTGTCGAGAGGATCATCGACGCCGCGCATGCTTTGCAAGGGCAAGGAGTGCACCGCCATTCGGGAGCGCGGCCGCTCGACTTAAAGGCCGAACGTCAGCGCGATCAGCAGCGGCGTGAGTACGAAGCGAGCACATTCAACGATCTTTGGCGAACGGTTCCGACTTCGCGGACGGCTGGACGCTCCGACCCAGCATCGGATCGTCGCCGGCGCCTCGGACTCCCCGAGGAGAACATTCTCTACTTCTTGGAGAAGACTGCTCCTAAGCTTGAATCGTGGGAGCGGGAACTCATCAGGATTGTTCGCCTGATTGCGCAGTATTTTTACCCGCAGCCTCAAGTCAAAATGATGAATGAGGGGTGCGCCACATGGGTGCATCAATACCTCATGCGTCGCCTGCACGAGACGGGTCAGATCGACAATGCGGCGTTCCTGGAAGTCATCCATTCGACAACGAACGTGATCACGCAGCCCGGCTATGAGCAGCAGGGTGGTGGCGGGTTCAATCCCTACGCGCTGGGCTATGCGATGATGACTGATATCGAGCGTATCTGCAGGGCGCCGACGGCAGAGGATGTTTCGTGGTTTCCGGACATCGCGGGAGGCGAGCCGATTGAGGTGTTGAAGACCGCATGGTCTGAATTTCGGGACGAAAGCTTCATTCTGCAGTTCCTGTCCCCATCGGTCATGCGACGGTTCCGGATGTTCAAGCTTCTGGATGATGCCGCGAAGCCTTATTTACTGGTCGACGCGATCCATGATGACAACGGCTACCGCGAGATCAGACGAGCGTTGGCGGGTGCGTACGACCCGAGCCGATATTCGCCCGACATCCAGATTGTCGACGTCGACCTTTCCGGAGATCGTTGCCTACATCTGGAGCATCGGACCAAGCCTGGCCAGGTGCTGCACAAGAAGGACGCCGAGGCGACATTGCGCGCGTTGGCTGATCTCTGGGGGTACGAGGTTAAGCTGGTCGAGATCGACGATCGCAACGAGACGCTGCTGGCGCGGCATTCAGCGCAGCCTTCGCCCGACCGTCGATAGCCCTAGGATGGTGCACGGCGTTGGCATAATAAATCTTATGCGCTTTGCTGGCCAGCTCGGACCAGTCCCCCAACCAATAGGCTACACTCATCATCGAGGCTGCTGGTCGGTCCAATTTGGGCGCCAACGACATATCGCCTCCTGACAAAGCGATTGGCAGTCGGGTATCCGATTTGTTTCACTGGGCAACCCGGACTGTGCAATCGCAATCGGGGGACAGCAGGATCAACTCTGGCGCGGTTGCGGCGAGGCTCTCGACGCGAGAGCGACACGTTCTTTCTGCTGTATCAGCGAGCGCCCGCTGAGCGCCTGATTGCGTGTCATGATGCTCAAGAAGCCAGCAGCATGACGTAAGTATGACAGCTCAGCAAATGAGCATACGTCGAGAGGATGCTGTGGCATGCCCATTGCAGGAACGGGTTCATGAACCGGTTCGTGTTACTCCGCTCCGCTTGCCGGTTGCGTGTCTTAAACCAGTATTCCCAGACTGCTTTGCCCCGTCATCACTATCGCGTGGAGCGGCTTGACGGTTTGATGTCTCCCTACCAAGACAAAACGCTTCATTGTCCGGCGAGACCAGTGTGGTGAGGATCTAGGTCTGTACAGAAGGTATCACTGCTGATGGACTATGCTCAGGAACAGCGAAATCCGGCTCGTCGGATCGCCGGCTTCGTCATCGTGGCCGGGCTCCACGTCCTGCTGATATGGGCACTGATCAACGGTTTGGGCAGCCAGATGATCGAGCTGATCAAGGCGCCGATCGAGACAAAAATCATCAAAGAGAACAAGCCGCCTCCGCCCCCTCCGCC